>NZ_RZQI01000883.1:0-2423 GCF_003998335.1 Mesorhizobium sp. M7A.F.Ca.CA.002.05.1.1
AATCGAAATCTTTGGATTGGTCCGAGGGAAGCAGACGGACCCGCTTCTGTAGAGGCAGCGTGCTTGGCAGATTCGCTCAGTCGGAAACGGGATACCTTTTGATCCACCAGTTTGAGGACCAGAATAACCGACTTCTCGACCGCCATGTCGAATACACGGTGGTTCAGCGTTTCGTCCAAGCGCCAACATCGTGGACGTTCGCCCATCCGGATTCGCTATAGCCGACCAAGCGAGCATTGGCGTGCCGTTTGCCTAGCGCCACAACTCGCTCGATCGATGCAAGCGAAAGTCCCCAATCGCTCATGCCAACTTGGCCTGCGGCATTTGGGTATGGCCAATAGCCAGTCCCTGTCTGCTCGTAGTCCTTCAGCATTTGTGCTTGGGCAGCAGCTTGGATCGGGTCGTTCTTTGTGATCTCGTACGTGTTGTGCCCCCGGAAGGTTGCGATCAGTATCCCCCCGCGCCCCAATGCCGCAAAAAGCTTATCGAAAAGAATTTGCATTCTCTCGTAATCGACATGGGTGAAGACAGAGCCAACCCAGATTAGATCCATGCCGCCTGGGATTTTAATGTCAGAGGGATGCTCAGACGAAAGCACCGCATCTCCCCCGAACTCGTGGGCGCAAAATTCGACGCAGCTCGGATCGATATCGCAGAAGGTTATCTTGGCGGCAGGGAACAGTGACCGGATGTAGCGAGCGCCACGCCCATGGCCGCATCCAAAATCCATAATATTGTAAATGGCTTCTTTCCGGGCGATTGCCAAGATCGATACGATCACCTTCAACACGCTTTCGCCAACAATGTCGTAGTCATCAAGAAAGGGATTGCCTTTGAACATCCCGTCGTCAAGGTGGATCGTTGGGATGACGCCCCGCTGCCTATAGCCCTGCCACATCGCTGCCAACTTATCGATCTGCATACTACGTTCGCTCCTGACGAAAGCCTCGGCCTGGTTAGCGGGCGTGCTTCCGTGCCAAATATACTTCTGTAAATTCGCCTATTATGCCGTGCCAGTGATCATGAAAACGGCATACCTCGACATCCATTCCTGACCATCGGTGGATCAGTTCCGGCAGGTCATAGCCGTAGTGAAATGTTACCAGCGAACCAGCATCGCTAACAGGATTGCCATGATATTCCGGCTCGCCGGTGTGCTGGATCGTTCCGTCCGGCCTGTAGAGCGCACGGCGCTCACTGTCGATCTTGCCCTTGTAGGTGGGAACGGTGAACAGATAAGCGCCGCCTGGTTTCAGGGTGCGGACAATCTCCTTTGTCACCCGCTCCGGCATATTCACATGCTCCATGACATCAAGTGTAACGACGACATCGAAAGTCGCATCACCAAATGTCTGCGCCTCCAGGTTCTCGTTTCGGAAGCCCTTGACGGACGAGCCCAAACGCTCTCCGGGAAAGTACTGCGATTCAACATAACCGGCACATTCCCGCTTCAACTTCGGAGAAATTCCGCGGGGAGTGGGAGACGATTCATGAATAACAAGGTTGCGCCAACGAGAGACATGTCGCGTGAGCGTAAGAGCCAAAGCGCGCTCACGCGGGATCGATCCACATCTGGAGCAGAGCAGATGATCACGATACCAATCATAGTGGGCGGAAAACTCGACATTGGCTTCACAGATTGGGCAGTAACCTGCCCGGCGGTAAACTGGATAGGAATCAGAATTCATGGAGCACCATCAGGATTTTCAAAAATGAAGCCGTAACAGAATGCTGCTTCGGTCCGAGTTCAGCTCCACGGTGCTATTCTAGCCGGTGGGCAACCCCATTCTCCGAAAGGAATTGGGCAAAACGATCATATAGTACAGTGTACTTGCGCTGAAACTCATCATAGTTGCCAGCCTGCACAAGCTCGTTGACGTTCAATTGTCCCACTTTATCGACCGGGATATGCGGGATGCTCATAAGTTCCGCCATTTCCGTCGTCCTCGAATCGTGGGAAATTATGGTTGCAGGAACACCGTTGGTTAATGCAATCAGATTTCCATGGAAGCGCGTTCCTATCGAATAGTCGAATTTCGAGATGTACGCATCCCACTCTGCCAAATCAAAGAACATTTTTGCGTTCTCTTTGACATGCTTTACATAGAGCGACGGATCCATTTCCATGTTCATCTGCCCGAGCACTGCCTGGGCGACCCCAAAATCGTCTTCTCTCCCATCTCTGGAAAGTAGCATTTTCATTTCCGGTTCTTCGTTCTGAAGAACATATGGATATTTTTTGTGAGCGGATAATTTCAAAAGATCAGCTTCAACGCGCCGGGCAGCTTCGGGATTGGCCGAATGAAGAAATACGTTGCGTGATCCGTTCACTGCAACCCTCAGCTCGGCGTCTCTTCCTGGCCTCTTTATCTTCAAATCCGGACGCAATTTGCGAAACAAACTTGGGCATCCAACCTCTCTGA
>NZ_RZQI01000884.1:0-2422 GCF_003998335.1 Mesorhizobium sp. M7A.F.Ca.CA.002.05.1.1
CGATGACGAGGACGACGATTTCGACGGCAAGCTCAATCGCATGATCATGGTTGTCGATGATGCCGGCCGCTGCATAGGCTGCGGAGCCTGCGGCCGCGTCTGCCCCAAGAACTGCCAGACGCATGTTCCGGCCGACGAGCTCGCAACATGATCTGGCGAAAACCAGGGGAGCGGCGTGCACTTCATCTTTTTGTCGGCTCGTGGGGCTGGTCCTGTGCAGCAATGCGTCGATGGTTTACTTCGCTTTGGATTCGCTCCGTGTGGCAGTCGTCACGACGCTGGCCTGTTCGCTGCTGCTTCAGGCCGGCTACTTCGGCCGCGTGCTCTTTCTGATCTGGCAGTCCTCTAGCCGCGCTCGTGGAACTCGCCACAGGGGCCAGCATGCCGATGGTTACAGGAAAGCTCGGGTACCAGTCGTCTGACTCTGATCAACTGCGGAATGCAATTTTCAGCTGTGTCCCGGCTTGGTCGAATGCCCAGCATGTGCTGCTGCTTTGATGCGCGGATGACAGGATCAGTGCTCAGACCCACACCAATTTTGGTCACCCTCTGATGACTGAGCTGATCGTATAGGGAATCTGTGTTCGGCTAACACGCGACCATACCCCTGGGCTGACCGGTGCGTAGCAGGTTCAGGTACTTTTTTGCTGGAGATAGCATGCTGGAAAAATTCGAACGTTATCCGCTCACCTTTGGACCCACGCCGATCGAGAGGCTCGACCGCCTCGGCAAGCATCTGGGCGACAAGGTGGAAATCTACGTCAAACGCGAGGACTGCAACTCCGGTCTCGCGTTCGGCGGAAACAAGCTGCGCAAGCTCGAATACATTGTGCCCGACGCGATCGCGTCAGATGCCGATACGCTCGTCACAATCGGTGGCGTGCAGTCCAACCATACGCGCATGGTCGCTGCGGTCGCCGCCAAGATCGGCATGAAATGCCTCCTGGTCCAGGAGAGCTGGGTCCCACATGATGATGCTGTCTACGACCGGGTCGGCAATATCCTCTTGAGCCGCATCATGGGGGCAGAGGTGCGCCTGGTTGACGAGGGCTTTGACATCGGCATCCGCCGCAGCTGGGAAAAGGCACTTTATGAAGTCAAGGCAAGGGGCGGCAGGCCATATGCGATACCTGCCGGCGCCTCTGTCCACAAATACGGCGGCCTGGGCTATGTGGGGTTCGCTGAGGAGGTGCGTGCCCAGGAAGAGCAGCTTGGGTTTGCCTTCGACTATATCGTCGTCTGTACGGTGACTGGTTCAACCCACGGCGGCATGCTCGTCGGGTTCGCCAAGGATGGTCGACAGCGCAACGTGATCGGTATCGATGCCTCCGCCATGCCCGCCAAGACCAAGGCGCAGGTGCTTGGCATCGCCCAAAATACAGCGAAGCTCGTCCACCTCGGAGCGGAAATTGTCGAGGCAGACGTGGTGTTGTTCATGGACTACGCGTACCCGGGTTATGGCGTTCCATCGGAGGAAACCAAAGAGGCAATCCGTTTGTGCGCGCGGCTCGAGGGCATGATTACGGACCCCGTTTACGAGGGCAAATCGATGCAAGGGATGATCGACCTCGTCCAGAGGGGCTTCTTTCCACAGGGATCGAGGGTCCTCTACGCACATCTAGGCGGCGCACCGGCGATCAACGGGTACGGCTACACCTTTCGCAACGGCTGACGTTCGGCAGTCTGCGATTCCGCGGTCGCGCTCGAACGTGGGTAGGTAGCGTCGTTCGAGCGCTTGGCTGGAGAAGTGGAGGCAGCGACGGGCATCCACTAATTGGTACCATTACGTGCTGTCGGTGCTCAACGCCACGCGCATTGAGCGCATGCCGCCGTTGGCAACCGCGAGGCGAATTTTGACTCCGGGGCAAGAATCCACACGCGGCGGTGGCGGCACGAGGACCAAGCCGGCGAGTTCGCGCTTTCGAACTGGCGCCAAACTGCCACTGCTCGAGGGCCGAGGCCAGTCTAATCACAGGCGAGCCGTCCAAGCTCTCAAGAGTGATAGGGCGAAACCCGACAGCGGCAGAAGACATGTCGGGTTCACGACAATCGGCCGCATTTGGCCTCGTGGAGAATTTCAAAGCATTTCCCGCCGCTTACCGGAGCTGAGGGAATTGGCACCTCCGTTGCAGCTTGATGTGCGGCAACACGGTGAGAGCTTCGCTGAAGCAAGCCAGAGGGAGCGATGCCCTCGAGACCGTGTCCGATTTTGACTGGAAAATATTCCGCGACAAAAGAGACGAAAGGTGTGGAATGACTTTGGACACCAAGATGGAACTGCGTATGGGGTCCCCGGCTCCTGCGATCAAAGTGGAGAACTGGCTGCGTGGCGAGCCCCTCACGAACTTTCGGCCCGGCAAGGTCTACCTCGTTGAGTTTTGGGCGACTTGGTGCGGACCATGTGTCGACGCCATGCCCCATT
>NZ_RZQI01000885.1:0-2419 GCF_003998335.1 Mesorhizobium sp. M7A.F.Ca.CA.002.05.1.1
GGCTCGGCATGACCAGGCCATCTGCATAGGCCGGCTTGGCGAGATCTGCCCAATGCTGCGGCTTCTCGGTCGCCGCGGTGTTGTAGACGATGCCGGTGGTGATCAGCTTGCTGCCGAAATAGGTCTTGCCGGCATCATAGGCATCCGCTTCGATGCCTTCGAGCTTTGCCTCGGGATAGGGCAGCAGCCGGTCGTCCTTCTTCAACAGCTCCATCGAGACCGCATCGGCGATCAGAAGCACGTCGGGCTGCGGGCTGCCGGCGGCAAACTCGGCCGCCATCTTAGTCAGGATATCGCTCGTTCCCGAGCGATAGATATTCACATCGATACCCGGCTGTGCCTTCTTGAAGGCATCCACGGTCTTGGCCGCGTCGGCTTCCGGCTGGGACGTGTAGAGCGTCAGTGTTTCGGCGTTTGCCACGCCGGCAAACAAAGTTGCCGCGAGTGCCAGCTGGCTGGCCAGCAGCTTGATGAAGTGCGTCTTCAATGAGACCTCCTGTCTTGTCTGTGCATGACCGGTCCGGCTCTGGCCGGCTCCCCGTCTCTTCCTCCCTGCACGGCGCATATGACTGGTGGATGACACAGCGCGTGAAACCCACAAAATATGTTCATATGTACGATGTCAATTACAAATGAACAGAAATGTGCGACAATCGACACGCCGAAGATCCGGCATCAGTTGACATCCGGCCGGTGTTTCCTTGATGAGCACCGGGCAGGCCACGGCTCATGAGGGACAGGAACCGATGACCACAGAAAAACCCAGACAGGCTCGCCTGCCGATGGTCTCGTCGGACCTTAACGTCAAGACGGCATGGCTCTACTATGTCGAAGGTTTCACCCAGGAACAGATCGCCGAAAAGCTCGATGTCTCCAGGGTGAAGGTCATGCGTACGCTGGCCTCCTGCACCGCCGAGGGCATTGTCGTCACCATGATCAACGCGCCGACCGCCGGACAGGTGGCGCTCGAGCGGGAACTGGAAAAGCGCTGGGGTCTGAACGCCGCCGTCGTCATCCCGACGCCGTCGGGGCATGACCATCTGGAGAAGGCCATCGGCCATGCCGTCGCGGCCTACCTCGGCGAGCAGATGCAGGACGGCATGACGCTGGCGATCGGTGGCGGCGCGACCCTGCATGCCAGCCTCGGCTTCCTTGCCCGCCGGCAGCTGAAGCGTGCCTGCGTGGTGGCGCTCGTCGGCAGCCTGCCGCACTCGCAATGGATCAATCCATCGATTGTCGCAGCCAAGGTCGCAGACGTCTTCGAGGTCGACAGCTACCAGATCACCGCGCCGGTGACGGTCGACAATTCCTCGCTGCGCGATCTCCTCTGGGCGCAGCCGACCCTGCAGGATGTGCGCCAACGCGCGGCCGCCGCCGACATCGCGCTGCTCACCGTCGGCGACATGTCGCCGGACGCCACCATCTTCCGGCATGGCATCGTGCCGTCATCGCTGATCGCTCCGCTGAAAGCGAAGGGCGCGGTCGCCAACATGCTGTGCTATTTCGTCGATGCCGCCGGCGGGCTGGTCGACCACGAGGTCAACAGCCGCGTCATGGCCATCGATCTCGATGTGGTCAGCAACGTGCCTAATGTCGTTCTTGCCGCGGGCGGCAAGCGCAAGGTCGCGGCGATCCTCGCCGCGCTGAAAGCCGTCGACACCAACGTGCTGATCACCGACAGCGATACCGCCACGGCGCTGCTTGCCAAGGGCGGCTGAGCCGGTTCGACTGGCTCCGGTGTTTCCCGCTAAATGAGCCCGCGCTCGCGCAAAAAATCCTCGACACCGACATGGGTCATGGATTCGAATTCGGCGACCGCCTCGGCCACCCGCTTGCGCTGCGCCGCCAACAGTGTGAACACCTGCTTCATCTCGCCGGAAACACCGAAACGGCTCCACCGCTCGGCGATGTGGGTGGGCAAGCCGATGTCGGCGCAGAACGCGTCCAGGCTGTCATAGCCGAGGCTGGCGACGAGCTGCCTGGTCTCGTCCGCCGACATGCGCGGCTCGAAGGCGTGGTCGTGCAGGCGCTGCGCCACCAGCTTGATGTCGGATGGCGACGCGCCCATGACCTTGCCGAACAGGGTTTTCACGTCAGACGGGTCGAATGCAGGCATATTTTGGCCTCCCTGGATCGCAATCCAGATAGAACATGGGTCAAGGGTCGGCGCCTGACAAGTCGTTTCTGTCGTAAGCCGGCGCATCATTCGACGCCGGCTTCTGCTTGATGGATCAGACCAGCAGGCCCATCGGATTTTCAAGGAGGTTCTTGAAGGCGACCAGCAGTTCGGCACCCAGCGCGCCGTCGACGGCGCGGTGGTCGGTCGACAGCGTCACCGACATCACGGTGGCGATCTTGATCTCGCCGTTCTTGACCACCGCCCGCTCCTCGCCGGCGCCGACCGCCAGGATGGTCGCAT
>NZ_RZQI01000886.1:0-2419 GCF_003998335.1 Mesorhizobium sp. M7A.F.Ca.CA.002.05.1.1
AGATAATACGCGCGCTGGTTTCCTCCTACACGGTCGCGCCGGTCAACGTCTTCTTCAACCCGCAGGCCGCCCTCGTCGATGTCACCGACACGGTGTCGGACACGTTCTTCCTGGTCATCCGCCTCGGCAGCCCGTTCGTCGCCTATGCTATTCTCGTCAATCTGACGATCGGCTTCGTCAACAAGCTGACGCCGCAGATCCCGATCTATTTCATCTCCCAGCCCTTCATCATCGCCGGCGGCATGATCATCTTCTATTTCGCCGTCGGCACCATGCTGTCGCTGTTCGTCGACGGCTTCGTCGATCTGACATTGGCGAGATAGAAATGAGCACGCGCAAGGACCGCCTCAAGAAGCTGGTCAAGGTTCAGGAACAGCTGAAGGCGCTGCACGAAACCCGCCACGCCACCTTCCTTGCGGCGGCCAGTGCCGCCGAGGCCGAGGCCAAGGAACTGGTCGGCCATTTCGACCAGGCCGATTCGCTCTCCGCCCTGTTTCCCGATCTCTACCATCGCCGCATTGCCCAGGCGGTGGTGCGCCAGGAAGCGAACCTGGCGAGCGCCAGGCAGGAAGCCAGCCTCATCGCCGCGGCGACCGCCCGCACCAACATGGTCGAGCGCGCCTACAAGGACGTACGCAACCGCGACGAACGCGAACGCTCCGACCGCGAGCGGCTGGACCTGATCACGCAGAAGCGGACGCAGGAGTAGTTGGGAGCATTGTGTGGCGCGAAGCGGACCCTCCAAGGTTCGGCTTTCCCGTAAACGCTTTACAGCCCGGTTTGGTAGCGCTACCGTTTCAGCCTAGCGTGAGCCTGGGAGGAGCCAGGGCTGTCGCTAGCGGAAGCGTTGTTCCTTCGACGACGTCGCGGGAATTTGTTGGGAGGATCGATGGCGTCTGTCGCAATTGGCGAAGTCTATAAATCATTCGGCGCTGTCGAGATCCTGCACGGGGTCAGCGTGAACATCGAGGACGGCGAGTTCGTCACTCTGGTCGGACCGTCGGGCTGCGGAAAATCAACCCTCCTCAGAATGATCGCCGGCCTAGAAAAGATTTCACGCGGCCAGATCGCGATTGGCGAACGTGTCGTCAACAACGTTGCGCCCAAGGAGCGCGACGTCGCCATGGTCTTCCAGAACTATGCGCTCTACCCACACATGACCGTCGCCGAGAACATGGCGTTCTCGCTGATGCTCAAAGGAGTTTCCAAGCCGGAGAGCGATGCAGGCGTGCGCCGCGCGGCCGAAATCCTTGGGCTGGTGCCGTTGCTGGCGCGCTATCCTCGGCAGCTTTCCGGCGGCCAGCGCCAGCGCGTCGCAATGGGCCGCGCGATCGTGCGTGATCCGGCGGTCTTTCTCTTCGACGAACCGCTGTCCAATCTCGACGCCAAACTCAGGGTGCAGATGCGCGCCGAGATCAAGGAACTGCACCAGCGCCTCAAGACCACGACAGTCTACGTCACTCACGATCAAATCGAAGCCATGACCATGGCTGACAAGATCGTGGTCATGCATGACGGCATCGTCGAGCAGATAGGGCCGCCGCTGGAACTCTATGACCGGCCGAACAATCTTTTTGTCGCCAGCTTTATCGGCTCGCCGGCCATGAATTTGCTGAGGGGCGAGATCGCTACCGACGGCTCACCCTCGTTCCGCGGCGCCGGGGGGATTTCGGTCCCGTTGGCCTCGGCACTTTCCATCCGCAATGGCGAGCCTGTGGTGCTGGGAATAAGGCCCGAGCATTTGCGGCTGTCCGACGACCAGGGCATTCCGGTCACCGTCGCGGTGGTTGAACCAACCGGGTCCGAAGTGCAGCTCATCGGCCGGACAGCCGGCGGCGAAGAGATCGTCGCGAATTTCCGGGAACGACATTCCTTTACGCCGGGCGAAACCATCCGGCTTACGGCCGAGCCCAGCCTTATCCATCTCTTTCACGCAGAAACCGGACAGAGATTCCAGACACGTATCGATCAGTAGGACCACAGGCAAGGACAACAACAGGAGGAAACGAGCATGAAGTTCACCAGACGCGACGTGATCCGCACCACCGCCGGCGCGGCGGCGGGTGCCTTGGGAAGTCGGTTCATCAGCTCTCCGGCCCTTGCCCAGGACGGACTGAAATACAAACCCGAGGATGGCGCCAAGCTTAGACTGCTGCGCTGGTCGCCCTTCGTCCAGGGCGATGAAGACCAATGGCTGGCCAACACCAAACGCTTCACCGAGGCGACAGGTGTCGAGGTTCGCGTCGACAAGGAAAGCTGGGAGGACATTCGTCCCAAGGCGGCGGTCGCAGCAAATGTCGGGTCCGGCCCCGACCTGATGTTCGTCTGGTTCGATGACCCGCACCAATATCCCGACAAGCTGCACGACGTGAGCGAACTGGGCGAGTATCTCGGCTCGAAATATGGCGGCTGGCCCGCG
>NZ_RZQI01000887.1:0-2414 GCF_003998335.1 Mesorhizobium sp. M7A.F.Ca.CA.002.05.1.1
ACAGTGGTTCGATCCGCATCGACGGCAAGGAGGTCGGCTTTCGCGAAGCCGGAACCCGCCAGCGTCGCAGCGAACGCGATCTCGCCGCGATGCGCGCCGAGACCGGCATGGTGTTCCAGAGCTTCAACCTCTTTCCGCACCTGACAGCCGCCGGCAACATCATGCTTGGCCTCACCAAGGTGCGCGGCAAGAGCAACGCCGAAGCGCGCACCATCGCCGAACACTGGCTCGGCCGGGTCGGCCTCGCCCACAAGGCCGACAGCCTGCCCGCCGAACTGTCCGGCGGCCAGCAGCAGCGCGTCGGCATTGCCCGCGCCGTGGCCATGGGGCCGAAGATCCTGCTTCTCGACGAGATAACCTCCGCGCTCGACCCGGAACTGGTCGGCGAGGTGCTCGAGGTCGTTCGCAGCCTGGCCGAGGACGGCATGACGATGGTGATGGTCACGCACGAAATGGCGTTTGCCCGCGATGCCTCGAGCCGCATCATCTTCATGGCCGATGGCGGCGTCAGCGCGGCGGGTCCACCCGCCGAAATCCTGGCGGCCGACACCGACAATGAGCGCCTGCGCACCTTCCTGGCACGCTTCCGCGCCTCGCATTTCTAGAACGGGACAGCGAACGCTGTCGCAAGGAGCCTTCTTTCATGACGCCTTATATCCGGCTCGCCGCGTTGGGCCTGACGCTGCCCGAGCCGCCGACACCGATCGCCAACTTCGTCACCCATGCCGAAAGCGGCCGGCTGATCTTCCTGTCCGGCCAGGGTCCGCTGCGCACCGACGGCACGCTGTTTACCGGCAAGGTGGGGGAGGATGTCAGCGTCGAGCAGGCTTATGGCCATGCCCGCCTCACCGGCCTCAATCTGCTTGCCGTCATGCACGCAGCCACTGGCGACCTTGGCCGGATCGTGCGCGTCGTCAAGCTGCTCGGCTTCGTCAACGCCATACCGACCTTCAGCGACCACCCGAAAGTGGTCAATGGCTGTTCCGACCTGTTTGCCGATGTGTTCGACAATATCGGCGGCCATGCCCGCTCGGCGATCGGCGTCGGCTCCTTGCCTGGAAACATCACCGTTGAAATCGAGGCGGTTGTCGAGATCGCCGCCTGACCTTTAGAAGAATGGAATCCGAGAGATGAAAACCACGTCCACCGACGGCTCCAACACCACCATCCGCGAACGGCTCGGCCTTCGCCCGATCATCAATGTCTCCGGCACGATGACCGCGCTCGGCGCGTCGATCATCGTCCCCGAAGCGATCAGCGCCATGGCGGAAATGGCCTCGCAATGGGTGGAAATGGATGACCTGCAACGTGCCGCAAGCACGATTGTCGCGCGCCTGACCGGCGGCGAGGCCGGTTTCATCACTGCCTGCTGCGCCAGCGGCATCACCATGGCGATCGCAGGTGCTATGACGGGGACCAATCTGCTCGCCATCGAGCGGCTGCCTGATAACACGGAGGGCCTCAAGTCGGAGGTCATCGTCCAGCTCGGGCACATCGTCAACTATGGTGCGCCGATCGACCAGTCGGTCCGGCTGGCGGGCGCCAGGGTCGTGCCGGCCGGCACGGTCAGCGTGACGCAGGACTATCATGTGCGCGACGCGATCAACGACCGCACGGCGGCGGGCCTCTACGTCGTTGCGCACCACACCGTGCAGTATGGCATGCTGTCCCTGGAGGAATTCTGCGAGATCTGCCACGCCAGGGGCATCCCTGTGATCGTGGATGCGGCTTCAGAGTATGATCTGCGCGGCTTCCTCGCGCGCGGCGCCGACATTGTCATCTACAGCGGCCACAAATTCCTGAGTGGGCCGACCAGCGGCATCGTCACCGGGCGCAAGGATCTGGTTCGCACCGCCTATCTCCAGAACCGCGGCGTCGCCCGCGCCATGAAGGTCGGCAAGGAGAGCATCGCCGGCACCATGGCCGCACTGGAAGCCTGGGAAAAGCGCGACCATGCCGGCATCCGCCGCCGCGAAGACGCCGCGCTCAACCTGTGGAAGGAGACGTTGCAGGGCCTGCCGGGCATTGTCGCGCAGATCATTCCCGATCCGACCGCCAACCCTCTCGATCGGCTTCAGATTTTTGTACTGCCCGAAAGCCGGTTCACGGCGGCCGGCCTCACCTCGGCATTGGCGACGGGCTCGCCACCGATCATCGTGCGCAACCATGAGGTGGAGCGCGGCCATTTCTTCCTCGACCCCTGCAATCTTCATCCCGGCGAGGCCGAGATCGTCGCCGAACGGCTGCGCGCCATATTGACCGCCAAGGACCGCCCGGCCGATGCGATGAAACTCGCCCGCAAGGATTCGTCCGGCGTCTTACGCTGGCCAGATTGAACACCCGGCGAATCGCTTGCTGAAATGCGCCGACCGTAACCAGCACGCGCCATCATGCGCCTATTGGCCTGACGGGCT
>NZ_RZQI01000888.1:0-2411 GCF_003998335.1 Mesorhizobium sp. M7A.F.Ca.CA.002.05.1.1
AGGACAATGAACGCGCAGGCCATGCCGCGAGGCCGGGAGACGAAAGACGATGGAATCCGTTGCCAGAAGCCAATCCGCCGCCGATCCAGGCGCTTCGGCGTCGAACGACAAAACGCTGATCTACCGGCAGTCGCGCTGGACACGGCTGACGCATTGGCTTTGGGCTATCTCGTTGTTCTTCATGCTGCTGTCAGGCCTGCAGATCTTCAATGCCCGTCCGCAGCTCTATATCGGCAAAGAATCGGGCTTCGAATACAACAACACCATCTTCGCCATCGGCGCCGAGAATTCCGATGCGGGTCCGCGCGGCTACACGGAAATCTTTGGGCATCGCTTCGACACCACTGGCGTGCTCGGCTGGTCGGGTCCGGCCGGCCAGGAGACGTCCCGCGCCTTTCCCTCCTGGGCGACCATCCCATCCTACTATGATCTCGGCACCGCGCGCGTCATCCATTTCTTCATTGCCTGGATACTGGCCACGACGTTGATCGTCTGGTTTGTCGCCAGCACCGTGAACGGCCATCTGCGGCGCGATCTCGCGCCACGCCTCGACGATTTGAAACGATTGCCGCAAGACATCGTTGACCACGCCAAGCTCAAATTCCACCACACGCGCGAATACAACACGCTGCAGAAGATGGCCTATGGCGGGGTGCTGTTCGTGCTGTTGCCGCTGATGATCATCACCGGTCTGGCCATGTCGCCGAGCATGAATTCGGTGCTGCCGTTCCTCAACGATCTGCTCGGTGGCCGGCAGACGGCACGCACCATCCATTTCACCGTCATGGTGCTATTGGTCGCCTTCTTCGTCGTCCATATCCTGATGATCCTGGCCGCCGGCCCGATCAACGAACTGCGCTCGATCATCACCGGCTGGTATCGGACAGATCCTCCCGCACAGGACGATACAGCCGAGAGGAGTGCCTGACATGGCAAAATTCCAGATCAGCCGCCGCAAATTCCTGACCGGTGCCAGTCTTGGCGTCTCCGGCATCATGCTGTCGGGCTGCGACGCCTTCGACAGTCAGCTAGGTGTTGGCAGCGGCCTGCGCAGTTTCCTCGAAAACGCCAATGGCCTGACCTACCGCGCACAGCGGCTGCTTGCCGGAAGTGACGCGCTGGCCCCGGAATTCACCGAGGCCGACATCCGCCAGCCGCAGCGGCCGAATGGTGTCACCGCTCCCGATGACGATGTCTACAAGGGCTTGCTCGCCAACAACTTTGCCGACTGGCGACTGGAGGTTTCAGGCCTTGTCGAGAAGCCGCTATCGCTCAGCCGCGAGCAACTCCAGAATATGCCGAGCCGCACCCAGATCACCCGCCATGACTGCGTCGAAGGCTGGAGCTGCATCGCCAAATGGACCGGCACGCCGCTGTCGCTGGTGCTGGACCAGGCGGTGGTCAAACCGCAGGCGCGCTACGTCATGTTCCATTGCCTCGATACGATCGACCGCAGCCTCTCCGGCGACATCAAATATTACGGCAGCATCGACCTGATCGATGCCCGTCACCCGCAGACGATCCTCGCCTATGGCCTGAACGGCAAGCCGCTGCCGGTCGAGAACGGCGCTCCGCTGCGGGTTCGCGTCGAGCGCCAACTCGGCTACAAGATGCCGAAATATCTCTACAAGATCGAGCTGGTCGACGGCTTCGCCACTGTCGGCGGCGGTCGCGGCGGCTATTGGGAAGACAATGGTTATGACTGGTACGGCGGAATCTGAATCGCACACCGCAAACGCTGCGGCCCCAAAGATGGCCAACCTATAGCGAGCGGCGAAACAGTTCGCCCTTTCCGGCGATCTGCTCGCCAATGCCGCCGAGCCGCAGCATGTGCCAGGCAAGGGCGTGATTGCTCGAGGTTACCGGTTTCCCCAGTTCCTTCTCGACCTCCTCGATGATGCGGGCAACGCGCATGCTGGTGCAGGAAACGAACACCGCCTCACAGTCGCTCGACGCACCGATTTCCAAGATGGCCTGCTTGACCGATGCCGGCGTGATGCGCGCAACGACATTGTCATCCGCCTCGTTGAAGGAGCCCATGACCGGAATGTCCATCCCCCGCGCCATCAGCGATGCACGTAGCGAATGATTGATTTTCGCCAGATAAGGGGTGAGCAGCGCGATCCGCGAGACGCCCAGGGCCTTCAGCGCCGCCCTTGCCGCCGTCACCGGGTTGGTCACTTGCACGCCCGGCAGCACCTCATGAACGCGTTCGGCGACCTTGTCCTCGCCGATAACCAGCGCTCCCGAGGTGCAGGCAAAACCGATCACATCGAACTTGACGTCCGGCAAGAGCCCGACAGTTTCCGGGATGACGGCCGACATCTTCATCAGGTTTTCCGGCGTGATCTCGACATCGCTGTAGAGCCGCGCCTCGTACAGCGCGATGTCGCGCGCGGGCAGCGCATAGC
>NZ_RZQI01000889.1:0-2409 GCF_003998335.1 Mesorhizobium sp. M7A.F.Ca.CA.002.05.1.1
GTCACCGCCGAGCCGGGCGACGAACTCGCCCTCGCCGGTGAGTTTCGCCAGCCTGCGGGCGACGATCTTGAGCGCCTGGTCGCCGGCCGCATGCCCCCTGAGGTCGTTGATCTCCTTGAAGCGGTCGAGATCGATGACGATGACCGCCGTCATTGTGTCCTCGCCCTCGCGTGCCCGGTCGATCTCATGGTCGAGGCGGTCGTTGAAGGAGACCCGGTTGGGAAGGCCGGTAAGGGCGTCGTTGAGGGCGAGATGCTGAAGCCGCTCGAAACTCTCCAGACGGCCACGCTCATCGATCAGATAGCTGGCGAAGCCGGTGGCCGCGACGATCAGGCCCACCACGGCGACGGCGACCGCCATTGCCACCAGAATATCGGGATTGGTGCCTGTGCTGATGAAGGACAGCGGCGTCACCGCCACCGCGGCCATAGCCGTGAAATGCAGGCCGACGATCGCCAGCACCAGCAGCCCGATGGCGAGATAATGCGACCAGCGGTATGGCCGGCGCACGGCATGGCCGACGGCCAAGGCGGAGAACACGGCCGAGATGACCAGTGAGGCCACGACATAGGAGCCGTCCCATTCGACGATGCCGGCAACATGATAAGCCATCATGCCGGTGTAGTGCATGGACGAAATCGCCAGGCCGACGACGATGCCGCCCCATTCCGGAGCCAGGCGCCGGCTCTTGCCGGATGCGAGGGTGAAGCCCAGCCCGGTGCCGATGATGGCGATGACCAGGGATGCCATGGTCAGGACCGGATCGAAGGTGATCGGCGCGCCGGGCTGGTAGGCCAGCATGGCGATGAAATGGGTGCACCAGATCGACGAGCCGGCGGCGACCGCGGTCAGGAACAGCCAGCCCTTCATCTGCACGCCGGCGGTTTTCCTCGAACGGTCGAAGAGGCCGATCGTCACCCAGCAGCCGGTGACGCACATCAGCGCCGCCAGCAGGACAAGCCACAGATTATGCTCCATGGCGATGCATGATATAACGCGCATCAAGAACGGCCCGAGTCCGAGGACACCCACGACAAAGCAGGCAAGAAGCCGCCCGGAACGTGGTCAAGGCGGCTTTGTCGTAAGTGTTAGCGGCACGGCGTGAAAACTTGATTAAGTCCCTCCAGCAAATGCAGCCTTTGATTGCAGCAGATTGTTTTCGCTGCCGGCCGCCCCCGGCCATGCGCTGGACCAGAAGCCGTGCATGCACGCGTGCTTGCTCGCTCTGCCGTTCCTGCTAAAAGGCGCTGCGACAATCCGTGACGCCCAGGCTGGGGCGTCCGCCATCGACGGAGTAGAAATGTCCAAGGCCAAAGACGTCAAAAAAGTCGTGCTTGCCTATTCAGGCGGTCTCGACACATCCATCATCCTGAAATGGCTGCAGACTGAACTCGGCGCCGAAGTCGTGACTTTCACCGCCGATCTCGGCCAGGGCGGCGAACTCGAGCCGGCCCGTCGCAAGGCCGAGATGATGGGCATCAAGGACATCCGCGTCGTCGACGTGCGCGAGGAATTCGTGTCCGACTTCGTCTTCCCGATGTTCCGCGCCAACACCGTCTATGAAGGCACCTATCTGCTTGGCACCTCGATCGCGCGGCCGCTGATCTCCAAGCATCTGGTCGATATAGCGCGGGAAACCGGCGCCGACGCGATCGCGCATGGCGCCACCGGCAAGGGCAACGATCAGGTGCGCTTCGAGCTTTCGGCTTACGCATTGAACCCCGACATCAAGGTCATCGCGCCGTGGCGCGACTGGTCATTCAAGTCGCGCACCGACCTGATGAATTTCGCCGAGCAGCACCAGATCCCGGTGCCGAAGGACAAGAAGGGCGACGCACCGTTCTCGGTCGACGCCAACCTTTTGCATTCGTCCTCCGAGGGCAAGGTGCTGGAAGACCCGTGGGTGGAGCCGCCCGAATTCGTCCACCAGCGCACCGTTTCGCCGATGGACGCACCTGATACCGTCACCGAGATCGAGATCGAGTTCCTGAAGGGCGATCCGATCGCGCTGAACGGCAAGAAGCTGTCGCCGGCGACCATGCTGGCGGCACTCAACGATCTTGGCCGCGACAATGGCATCGGCCGGCTCGACCTGGTCGAGAACCGCTTCGTCGGCATGAAATCGCGTGGCGTCTACGAAACACCAGGCGGCACGATCCTGATTGCCGCCCACCGCGCCATCGAATCGATCACGCTCGACCGTGGGGCCGCCCATCTCAAGGACGAGTTCATGCCGCGTTACGCTGAGCTGATCTACAACGGCTTCTGGTTCGCGCCCGAACGGCTGATGCTGCAGGCGATGATCGACAAGAGCCAGGAAGAGGTCGAGGGCACGGTGCGCCTCAAGCTCTACAAGGGCAACGTCATGGTCACCGGCCGCAAGTCGAAGAAGACGCTCTATTCGGACTG
>NZ_RZQI01000890.1:0-2409 GCF_003998335.1 Mesorhizobium sp. M7A.F.Ca.CA.002.05.1.1
GCCGACTGCTGTCCATCAATCGCGAGGTGGTGTCGAAGTTCATCATTCCCGAGATTGTCGGTGTGGTGCGGCTTGGCTCGCCGGACGATTACGGTGAGCGCGTGCTGCCGCATGTGCTGAAGCGTTTTGCGCAGTCGCATCCGTCGATCGCCGTCGACGTCACCATCGACCAGAGCAGCAATCTGCGCCGGCGCATGGACGACCGGGCGCTCGACATCACGCTGCTGACCAATTCCTACAAGACCAGCGCGCTCGGCGCCGAGGTGCTGCTGACCGAGCCGATCGTCTGGGCCGGTGCCAAGGGCGGCTGCGCGCATCTGCGCGAGCCGCTGCCGGTGTCGCTGTGGGAAGAGGGCTGCGCCTGGCGTGCCGGGGCGCTCGATGCGCTTGGCCGCGAGGGCCGCAATTACCGCATCGCCTATATGAGCGCGCACACGGCCGGCCAGCGCGCCGCGATCATGTCCGATCTCGCCGTGGCGCCATTGCCGAAGTCGTTCCTCGGCAATGACATGGTCGAACTCTGCCCGAAGGACGGCATGCCCGACATCGGGACCTACAATCTGGCGATGGTGGTGGCGCCGGATGCCAGTGCCCCGGTCAAGGCCGTTGCCGACCACATCCGCGCGACTTTCGAAGTCTTCCGGGAAACCGGCAAGTTCTGACCGGCTGGTAAGGACGATAGTATAAAGCTACTCCGCCGCTTCGGCGGGGCGCTGTTCAGGCCTTACTCTCGTATCGTGCACGATCCGGCTCTCCCCGAGAAAGGCGACGATGCGCTCGCGGGCGCGCCGGGCTTCCGGCATGTCAATCAGCGGCCAGACGTGGAACATGCCTTCCTCATAGACAAGATCGATTTCAACGCCGGCTGCGCGGGCTTTTTCGGCGAAGATCAGATTGTCGGGAGTCAAAAGATCGCGCGAGCCGGTCAAAAGCAGCGTTCTTGGCAGCACTGACAGATCTCCATAGACCGGGCTGATGTGCCAGTCGCTGGGATCGATGCCGGCACTGTACAGGCGAATCGCCTCCCTTCCGCCAGCTATGCCCAGCCAAGGGTCGGTGCGTTCCGCCTCGAACACTGCGGGGTTGGTGAGCGACACGTCGAGACCCGGCGAAATGAGCACATGCCGCGACGGCAGGGGCAGTCCTTCTTCGGCGACCATCATGGTCAGCACCACAGCCATATTGCCGCCGGCGGAATCGCCCATGAAGACGATGTCTTCGGCTTCCGTCTCGGCGAGCATCTGCCGGTAGACATCGCCAACCATTCCGAACATGGCATGGAAATCGTGTTCGGGAGCGATTGGATAGATCGGCACCGTGATCCCGTAGCCCAGCCGATCCGCCATCTCGGCGATCAGGTGCCAATGATAGGGTGTGATTTCAAAGACATAGGCACCGCCGTGCAAGTAGAGAATCCGCTTCTGCTCGCCGGTCCTGGGTGCGATTTCGTAGACGGGGAAGCCATCGACCGTATGCATCTCGATGTCGAGACGCTGATGCAACGAGGCGGGCGGGCGGTGGTTCTCGGTCTTGCGCGCGGCCGCGATCCAGCGCTGCAAATTTTCCGGACTGGCAAATGCCTGCTTGCGGCTGTGCCGCAGGACGAAAGACACGACATGGCTTTTCAAACTTGGCATGCGAATACACGAACTTCGGCAAAGCCGACTAAGAGAACCCCCACTATCTTCGAAGATCGTGCCGTGGCCGAAAATGTCAAGATTTGCGCCGTATCTACACGGTGGTGTGATCCACGCCGCGGTGCTCAGCGACGTGGTAGAAGTGCGGCACGCAGCCGGTTGCTGGTGGTCGCCGGGGACATGCGAGATCCCCGACGCATGCCGAGCAATTTGCATTTGTCGGCGAAGGTCATCAGCGCGCGGCGCTCCAGATCGTGTTGATAAGTGCGGCCTTTTCGCTGGATCGCGGCGATACCGGCCAGCCGATATCCTTCTGGATTTCGGGCGGCAGGCTGTTCAACAGGCGTCGCGCCTTGCTGCGGTCGTGAGCATTCTTGATGGCCGTGCCATAGCGGCCGAGGTTTTCGAGCATTGACATCGTTGTCTCCTCTGGAGCGTTGCGGCGGCTGGAAAGATATCTCCAGCCTGCCATTCGATGCCGGTTGAATGCGCCTGCCATGTATCTGGCGAATTTCACGAAAACAGCTTTTTGGTTTCCGGATCAGGCGATCCGGAAACATTTGCATGCAAATGAGTTTGGAAAGGCCGTGACCTGGGCGCGGCCGCTTATTCCCGTCCACGCCTGGCGGCGTGGCCTTCGCGCGAACGCCGTCGCGGAGCGGCATCGCCGGCAACGCCGTCCTCGCTGACCGTCTTGCGCGGCGGCAGTTTCACCGCTGCCGACAGCTTCGGGAACGGATCGACCTTGTTGGGCAGCGCCATGGCGTAGACG
>NZ_RZQI01000088.1:0-11602 GCF_003998335.1 Mesorhizobium sp. M7A.F.Ca.CA.002.05.1.1
GTATCAGACTATCAGCGCTTTGTCGCGCCACAAACGAAACCCGCCTTCGAAGGCGCGTGTGTTGTCGCCGCGCCTGGAGTCGGCGGGCAATTCATCGAGCTTGTCGACGTTGCCGCCGCCAATCACGACATAGTCCGGCTGCATGGCGGCACGGAGCCGGTCGACGACGTCGAAGACGTATTTGCGCCATTTCTTCTTGCCGCGCTTTTCCAGGCCGCGTTCGCCGACATAATCCTCGAAACTCCTGCCCTTCTTGTAGGGCAAATGCGCGAGTTCCATCGGTTGGGCGACGTTGTCGGCGATCATCGCCGCACCGAGACCGGTGCCGAGCCCGAGGAACAGCATGCGCCCGCCCTCGTAGCTGCCGATGGCTTGCATCAGCGCATCATTGACCACTTTCACCGGTTTGCCGAACGCGCCCGCAAAGTCGAATCCAGCCCAGCCCTTGCCGAGATTGGCGGGGTCGGCGAGCGGCCTGTTGTGATTGACCGGGCCGGGATAGCCCATCGAGACGACGTCGTAGGACAGGCCTTCGGCGAGCTTGTTGACCACGTCGATCATCTGCTGCGGCGTCAGGCCCGGCCCCGAATCGGCGCGGCGCTCCTCGCCGCCGGCGCTGGTGAGGATCTTGACGTGCGAGCCGCCGATGCCGATCGTGAGCACGATCTTTTCAGTGTCCGGCTTCTCGGTGCCCGATGCAGGTTGCTTCACCGCCTTGGCCATCGTGTGGTCCTCTCACTTCACCGGATCGATCCAGCCATTGGGCGGCCCGAACCCGGCCATGACGTCCGCCGGTCCCCATGTGAGCGGCTCGTAGAGATGCGGCGGCGTGGTGTCGCCAAGCACCGGGCCGACGATGCGCCAGGCCAGTTCGCTGGCGTCCTGGCGGGTGAACAACTGCCCGTTGCCGTTCATGGCGTCGCCGATCAAGCGCTCATAGGGCGGCATGTCGCCCTTTGAATCGTCGAGCGCCGTCAGTTCGACCTGCTCGCCGATCATGTCGTCGCCCGGCGCCTTGCGCTGTGCTCCGATGGCGATCACCACCTGTGGGTCGATGCGGAAGCGGACGTAGTTCTGGTCGGCGGGCTTGATCGGATCGAAGACATCGAGCGGCGGCCGCTTCAGCCGCACCACCACTTCGGTGACATGCACCGGCATGTTCTTGCCGGCGCGGATGAAGAACGGCACGTCCTGCCAGCGCCAGGTGTCGACGAAGAAACGCACCGCCGCGAAGGTCTCGACGGGCGAGTTCGGCGCCACGCCGGGCTCGGCGAGATAGCCGGTGAACTGGCCACGCACGACATCGTCTTTTGTCAGCGTCCTGATCGCGCGCAGCACCTGCACCTTCTCATCGATCAGGTCGTCGGCGGAACGGCCGACAGGCGGCTCCATGGCAAGCAGCAAAAGGATGTTGAGCAGATGGTTCTCGATGACGTCCCTGATGCAGCCGACATCGTCATAGAAGCGGCCACGTCCCTCGACGCCGAAATCCTCGGCCATGGTGATCTGCACGCTCTCGACGTAGTTGCGGTTCCAGATCGGCTCGAGCAGCGAATTGGCGAAGCGGAAATAGAGCAGGTTCTGGATCGCTTCCTTGCCCAGGTAATGGTCGATGCGGAAGATCGACTGTTCGTCGAACACCAGATGCAGGACCCGGTTCAGCCAGCGCGCCGATTGCAGATCGTGACCGAAGGGCTTTTCCACCATCAGCCGCGCGCCATGCGCCGTGCCTGATTGCTCCAGCCCCTGGACGACGGTCTCGAACATGGTCGGCGGCACCGCCATGTAATGCAGCGGCCGCTGCGCGGTGCCGAGGGCGTTTTTCAGTTTCTCGAACGTCGCTCCGTCACGGTAGTCGCCGCTGACGTAGCGCAGCAGCGAGGCGAATTTGGCGAACGCTTTCTCGTCGATCTTGCCGAGCGCATTGACGATGCCGTCACGCGCGCGCGCCTGCAATTGCTTGAGGTCCCAGGCATCGAAGGCGACGCCGATCACCGGTTCGGTGAGCGTGCCCTTGGCGACCATCTGGTAAAGGGCTGGAAATATCTTCTTGTGGGCGAGATCGCCGGTTGCCCCGAAGAGCACCAGCGTGTCGGACCGTTCCTGGCTCATGCGCGTGTCTCCCCCCGTGTCGTCACTTGCCGGCCTTCGGCTTCTCGACATGGCCGCCAAAGGCATAGCGCATGGCGGAGAGCAGCTTGTCGGCGAATTCGGATTCGCCCTGCGAGGAGAAGCGGTCGAACAGCGCCGAGGACAGCACCGGAGCCGGCACGCCGGTGTCGATCGCCGCCTTCAGCGTCCAGCGCCCTTCGCCGGAATCCGAAACGCGGCCGCCGAAATTCACCAGGCCCGGATCGCTTTTCAAGGCGCCGGCCGTCAAGTCGAGCAGCCAGGAGCCGATAACGCTGCCATGCCGCCAGACCTCGGCCACCTGCGGAAGGTCGATGTCGAACTGGTAGTATTGCGGGTTTTCCAGCGGACTGGTCTCGGCGTCCGCCGTCCGTTGCCGCTTGCCGGCATTGGCCGACTTCAGGATGTTCATGCCTTCGGCATAGGCGGCCATGACGCCATATTCGATGCCGTTGTGCACCATCTTGACGAAGTGGCCGGCACCGCTCGGTCCGCAATGCAGATAGCCAAAGGGCGCGGTGCCGGCATCCCCAGGCGGATTGGCGCCGACGTCGGCGCCCGGTGCCAGCGTGGCGAAGATCGAATCGAGGTGCTGCACCGCCACGTCGGGGCCGCCGATCATCAGGCAGTAGCCACGCTCCAGGCCCCAGACGCCGCCGCTGGTGCCGACATCGACAAGATGGATACCCTTGCCGGCCAGTTTCGCGGCCTGGTCGACGGCGTCGTGGTAGTAGGAATTGCCGCCGTCGATAACGATGTCGCCGGGCTCCATCAGGGCCGCCACCTGATCGATGATCCTGCCGGTGATCGCCGCCGGCAGCATCAGCCACACGCAGCGCGGCTTGGCCAGCTTGCCGACGAATTCTTCCAGCGAGGCCGCCCCTGACGCGCCGTCGGTCACCAGGGCGGCGACGCTGGCCGGGTTGATGTCGTAGACGACGCATTCGTGGCCGTCGCGCATCAGGCGCCGGACCATGTTGGCGCCCATCCGGCCCAGTCCCATCATTCCGATCTGCATGGTTTCGTCCCTGTTTTCTACGAGATTTGCGGGGTTATCGAGGGAAGGTCTACTGGCTGTGATCTACTGGCCATCTTGGTCGCCCGATATGACGGAGAAGTCGACATTCTCCCAATCGCCGGTCCCGGGCCAGAAAAAAGTGAAGAGCAGCGTGCTTCCCTCGGGGAGGCTTGCCGCGGGCAGATCGGCAAGATGGATGCCGAAGGCGTTCTCCACCGTCTGGCTGTCATGGGCGGTCGCCCAGTTGTCGGTGCTCCAGTGAACTGTAGCCGGGTCCAACAATTCGACGCGCAACGTCTTGCCCTCCGGCATGGTGCGGATCTTGTTGTTGAACCGCCAGGTCCTGAACGAGGATACGGTCTTGTCCTCGATATAGCGCTTGACGCCTTGCGGCGGCATGTCGAAGACCGCGCCGTCGCGCAGCGAGCGCAGCAGCTTGATATGCTCCGAATGCGCCCAGACCAGCGGCATGGCGCTGCCCGAGGGTCGGCCGTGCAGCAGTTCGCGTTCCGGCAGATCGGCGCCGTCCCAGACCTGCTCCGGCAACAGGCCGCCCGGTCCGGCCGAGCCTTCCAGCGCTGCCAGCAGGCTGGCTGCCTTTTCCCTGCGCCCAGCCGCCAGCTCATAGTGGGCGCGTTCGCCGGCCAGCAGCGGCCAGGGGCGACCCTGGCCGGTGCCATCGAAAGGCGCGCCGTCTTCGTGCTCGCCATAGCCGTCACCATTGTAGCGGTACCAGAGCGGCCCTTGCGGCAGATCGCAGCGCAATTGCGCGTCGATGACCTTGACCGTGTCTGTCATGCGCGGATCGTCAGCCGCCCGCAGACCGAAGCGGACAAGTGCCAGTGCATCCGGGCTGACGATTTCCTCGGGCGGCCGGTCGGTGTCGCCAGGCGGCCGGTTCTTGATCGGGACATAGCCGTCCTTCGGCGAACCGGCCTCGGCGCTGTCGGGTGGTGCTATGCGGACATAGTAGCCTTCGACGCCGACTTGACTGCAGATCGCCGTGCCGGTGACGTAGGTCCAGCGCTCGACCTGGTCGTTCCAGACGTCTGATGTCTCGCGCAGATACGTCGCGGCGTCTGTCTTGCCGCAGGCGTCGAGCAGGTCTGCCGCGGCAAGCAGTGCGGCGATTTCGACGGCGAGCGTGAACGGGCTGTAGCCGGCATCCTCTTCCCAGCGGTCCTCGCCGGTGACGGGCCCGTTGCGCACGACATAGCCGGCGGCGCGCTCGATCATCGGCAGGAAGGTCATGAGCCTGGCGCGGGGCAAATGGCCGGCGCGGCGCAAAGCGTCGGCCAGCAGCAGCGGAAAGGCGCATTCGTCCATCTGGATGCCGGGCCAATAGGCCGATCCGTCGAGCCAGGCGTTCTGCGGCCAATGGCCGTCCGGCTGCTGGATGGAGCTGAGGTAATCGAGGATTTGCAGGGCCGAGGCAGCATCGCCGGCAGCAAGAAAGCCGCCCGCCGTCTCGACCAGATCGCGCGGCCAGACCAGATGGTAGCCGCCGAGGTCGTCGTCACCCTTGTTGAAGCCCCACGGGATCGACAGGCTGGCGACCGCGGCGCCTGGTGTCGCGATCGACCGGTGCGTCGCCAGTACCGCGGTGCTGGTGCGATAGAAGTTGATCCCGGGCACCGCGTGCCGGTCGTCCAGCGGCAGCAAGCCCTTTTGCCAATTGCGCCAGTTCTGAAGATAGGAGTTCGCCGCGGGTTCAAAACCCTGCTTCAGGCTGGCGAAAGCATGTTCCGCGGCCTCCTCAGGCGTCGCGCCAAATCCCAGCGCCAGCAAAGCCTTGGTCTTGGTCGCGGAAAAGCCGATCTCGCCCGTCAGCGCAACATTGCCGTCCTCGGCCCGCTGGTATGCAGCGTCGAGCTCACCTGTATTGTGGAGTTGCTGCCAACCGTCGGAAAAGCCGACATAGCCGGCCGAACCGGTTCGCCAGGGCAGCGACGAGGCCAGCGCCAGGCAAGAGCCGCGCCCCGAGGCGAACAGCATGGGCTTTCCCTCGTGCTCGCCGACCCAGGCGGTGTTGCCCATGCCGGCATTGACCAGATGCGGCGCCAGAAGCGCGTAGACGCGGTAGTCACCGGGCACCCCTTTCAGCGCCGTGAAGGTGATTTCCTGCAGCAGCGCCGGGCGCTCCGGGTCGGCGAGGATACGCTTTTCGATCCGCCAAGCGCCGTCATTCGCCGTATTGACCAGCCTGTAGGCGGGCACGCCGTCCTCGAACGGTTCGATCGTATGCCCGGCATCGCGTTTCTCTTCCGAAAAATAGCCGCCGGGACCGGTGACGATCAAGCCGAGGTCGCGGGTGCAGGCGCTGTCGACGCGCGGATAGTAGACTTCGTTGAGGATGCCGTGGCTGATCGTAAACCAGATCCGGCCGGCCGGCGAAAGCGACGTTCCGACGCCACTCTTGGCGCTTGATGTCCAGCGCGCCGGGATCCCCGGGGCGCCCGGAGCAACGTTTTGCGTCACTGGCATTCTGTTTCGCTCTCCTGGCCTCCTCCCTAGACCAGGACGCGAACCCTTTACAATCATTGCACCGCAAGTTGATCGGCCGGTCCAACGGCAGGGCAACGAACTCGGGCTGACGGGTTTCTTCGGAGCCTTCGCCCGCCATTGGCTGACGGAGCATCAAGCGAACAACCCGCCTGTGCGGCGGGTCACTGGCGCAAATCAGCACCATGGACAAAAATGTACCATAGCTGAGGTCACCGAGTCAAGAAAAAATTCCTATAGTCAACGGCGCCGTCGTTGACAGCGGCGGCGGCATGCGTCCACTATTTCGCGGCACGGGAGGATCGTGAAAGCAATGGCGGAAGTGTCCCTGGTCCTGATCGACCGGCTGCTGGCGATATCGCGGGCGCTTGCCGGCCATATCGATCCCGGCACGGCGTTCCGCGCGACCGCCATCGAGATCGGCACGCTCATCCCGCACGACCATATCGATCTGGCTGTGCTGTCTCACGATGGGCGCATGCATGCCTGCTACGAAGCCGGTTTCCACACCAGTTGGAGCGAGCTCGCCCAGCATCCGGTGGAAGGCAGTCCGATTCGCTTCGTGTTGTGGGGCAAGACGCCTTACCTGTTGTCGGACAACGCGCTTGTCGACGACCGTTTTCATTTTGCCGGCGCTTTCGACGAGCCGATTTTCGCGGCCAAGCTGCGCAGCCGCATCATCGTGCCGCTCAGGGCGCGCGGTAGCGTCATCGGCGCGCTCAACATCAGTCGGCACGAAATCGGCTGCTACACGCTTGCCGATGTCGCGGTCGCCCAGCAATGCGCCGATCTGATCGCGCCCTATATCTTCGCGCTGATCCAGACCGAGGAGGCGCGCCGCGCCATGCTGGCCGAGAGCGAGGCGCGCAACCGCGTCGAACTGCTGCGCGTAGGCGCCTCGCAATTGACCGAGGGCATGGAGCGCGAACGCCGCCGCATGGCCATGGACCTGCACGACCAGACGCTTGCCGATCTCGCCCGCATCGCGCGCCAGCTTTCGGCCTTGCGCGGCCAGGGCGTGGCGCGGGCCGCGCAGCTTGCCGACCTCGAGCAGGAGGTCGCCGGCTGTCTGACGGAACTGCGCCACATCGTCGACGCCATGCGGCCGAGCGTGCTCGAACTGTTCGGCCTGCGCGATGCGGTCGAAGCGCATCTCAACCGCAGTGTCAGCAAGGCCAAGCCGCCGATCGCCGTGCGCATCGCCGACACCAGCGACGGCGGCGCCGACAGTTTGCCGGAGCCAGTGCGGACCGCGCTCTACCGGATCGTGCAGGAAGCGATCAACAATGCCGTTCGCCATGCCGCGCCGCACCGCATCGACGTGCTGCTGGCGTCGACCGCAAGCGTGCTGCGGGTGATCGTGACGGATGACGGCCAGGGCTGCGGCACCGTCGACCCGGCTGCGTATGGCGGCATCGGCCATATGCACACGCGGGCAGCCCTTATTGGGGCGCGGCTGCGCATCGGCCAGGCCGGCCGCAAGAACGGCGGCACCCGTGTCGTCGTCGAGATCGACCGCCAGCCGTCGCGAGAATTGGCGGCGGCAGCGGTGCCTGGCGAGTTCGCCGTATCGGAGGCCATGTGATGCTTGTGATGATCGCCGAGAATGACGGGCTGCACCGTAGCTTCGCGCGGCGGACGGTGGAGCAGCTGTGGCCCGGCGACGTCGAGGTGATCGAGGCGAGCGACGGCGAGGACGCCATCAACCTGGCGGCCCAACGCGAGCCACTGCATGTCGTGCTCGATTTGCAGATGCCGAAGGCGACGGGAATCGAAGTTGCCAAGGCGATCTGGAACCGCCGCGCCGGCACGCACATCCTGTTCTGGTCGAATTTCGCCGACGAAGCCTATGTGCGCGGCGTGGCACGCATCGTGCCGCCCGGTTCGGTCTACGGCTATGTGCTCAAATCGGCGACGGAGGAGGGCATGCGGTCCGCGCTGCGCGGGGTTTTCCGCGAAGGCCACTGCATCATCGACCGCGAGATCCGCGGCATCCAGCACCGCGTGCAGGACAAGTTCGAGGGCATCACCGACGGCGAATATGAGAGCCTGATCGACATCGCGCTCGGCCTGACCGACCGGGCGATCGCGGCGCGGCGCGGCCTGTCGATCCGTGGTGCGCAGAGCCGCATCAAGCATGTCTATGACAAGCTCGGCATCGTGCCGGCGGACGACGGCGCCGGCGATGCTTCCGTGTTCAACTCGCGGACGCGGGCGATCTATCTCGCCATGGCGCGTGGCCTGATCAACATCGACGCACTGCGCCGCGAACAGGACCGGCTCGATGCCTGGCTGGCGGAGCACTGAACAGCGGCGGCCACGCCCCGGAACTTCGGAAGGTCAGGCGCATTGCTAGTGAACGCCAACTCAATGCCTGCGGACCCGAAGTGCGACCCTCAATCACAGATTCATGGCATCTGGTGCGTGAAAGCATAGTCGGCTTCATCAACGACAATGCGCTTAGCCATGGTGCTGCGATGGCTTTCTATGCCACCACCTCGCTGGCGCCGATCTTGCTGATCGTGGTTGCGATTGCTGGTCTCGTCTTCGGCCACGATGCCGCACAATTGGCCTTGTCCGCGCAGATATCAGGGCTGATGGGACCGGAAAGCGCCGATCTCCTGAAGACTGCGCTGGAAAGTGCATCCGACAGTCTGTACGGCACCTGGGCCGCGATCATAGGGCTGGTCACCTTGCTGGTGGCCGCGTCTGGTGTCTTCGGCGAAATGCAGCAATCGTTGAACACGATCTGGAAGATCGAACCGCAAGGCAATTCCCTGTCGCGTCTGGTGCGGGCGCGGGCCGCCAGTCTGGGGTTGGTGGCCGCACTCGGGTTCCTGTTGCTGGTCTCTCTCATCGCAAGCACTGCGATTTCGGCACTGGGCGATTTCATCAACGCCTATCTGCCGTTCGGAACGATCATACTCAGCGGGATCAATGGCGTCGTTTCGTTTGCACTTATCTCGGTGATGTTTGCCGCCATCTACAAGGTTCTACCCGATCGAACCCTGGAATGGCGCGATGTGGCAATTGGCGCTATCGGGACCGCGGCCCTGTTCACACTGGGGAAATCGCTTATCGGCTGGTATATCGGCACCAGCGCGGTTGCGTCTTCGTATGGCGCCGCCGGCGGCCTGCTCGTCATACTGCTCTGGGTTTACTACTCGTCGGAAATTTTCCTCCTCGGTGCCGAGTTCACGCGCGCCTATTCCGTTCGGCACGGCAGCCGGTCCGATCTGAAAACCTTGGTTCACAGCCCTTTACCCGCGCAGCACGACTCGGCTCGAACACAACAGGAGTCCAACGCTGCAGGCGTGGTCGTGCTCGTGGCTGTGGCGTGCGCGAGCGCAACCTTGACCGCGCTTTTGCGGAGTGGTCGCCGGCCCTGATCTGACGTCGTCGCTATCCCGTGCTCGATAGGCACGGCCGACTGTGCAAACGCACAGTCGGCCGTGCGCTTTGACCCGTATCGGCTCGTCGGTACCGCGCCTACGCTCTGCCCCAACAAGAAGCCTATATCGGGAAGCGCTCATGCCATTTGTCACCATGCGGAGTAGCACGGCTGTTCGCGCCGGGAGCCGATGATGTCGGTGTCGGCGCGTGCGCGCCATTCCGGCTTCGACGACGTCGTCGGCGATGCGACCATTGAGACCCTGGCGAGCGGCTTCGGCTTCCTCGAAGGGCCGGTCTGGCACCCCTACGAGAAATGGCTGGTCTTCTCCGACATTCCGGAAAGCCGGATCTATCGCCGCAGTGCCGAAGGCGAGATCGAGCTGTTCCGCGCGCCGAGCCACAAGGCCAATGGCAACACGCTGGACCGCCAGGGGCGGCTGGTCACCTGCGAGCACGCAACGAGCCGGGTGACCCGCGCCGAACCCAACGGCAGCGCGACGGTGCTTGCCACGCACCATCAGGGCAAGCAGCTCAACAGCCCGAACGACATCGTCGTTGCCACCGGCGGATCGATCTATTTCACCGATCCGGGCTATGGCCGGAGGGAATTCTATGGCGTGCCACGGCCACAGGACCTGCCGTTCCAGGGCGTCTATCGCATCGATGGCGATGGCGCCCGGCTGACATTGCTGGCTGACGATTTCGGGCAGCCGAACGGGCTGTGCTTTTCGCTGGACGAGTCGCGGCTGTTCATCAACGACACCGAACGCGGGCATATCAGGGTGTTCGGCGTCGAAGCCAATGGCGACCTCGATGGCGGCGCGGTGTGGGCAGTGACCGAGGGCGAGGGGCCGGGGGCGCCCGACGGCATGAAGATCGACAGCCGCGGCAATCTTTACTGCACCGGACCCGGCGGCATCCACATTTTCGACGCCTCGGGCGCCATTCTTGGCGTCATCCGGACGCCCGAGGATTGCGCGAATTTCACCTTCGGTGACGACGATCTGCAAAGCCTCTACATCACCGCGTCGACGTCGCTGTACCGGCTCAGGGTGCGCGTGCCGGGATTGAGACTGTTTTGAGCTCGCGACAATCCGTGCTCAAATCAGAGTTGGGAGTGAGGCCGGGGTCAAAGCCGGTGGGAATGCAGCAGTCAACACATCTGGGAGGATAACGACATGAAGAAACTGTTCGTTCTGGGCGCTCTGGCGGCAATGCTCGCCTCGGGCACGGCGCTGGCCGACACCAGTGGCAAGAAGATCGCTTTTTCCAACAATTATGCCGGCAATTCCTGGCGGCAGGCGATGCTCGACAGCTATGGCATTGTCACCAAGAAGGCGGTCGCCGACAAGATCGTCGGCGCGGCCGACATCTTCACCACCGCCGACAAGGAGGTGCCGACACAGGCGGCGCAGGTGCAGAACCTGATCCTGCAGGGCTATGACGCGATCGTCATCAACGCGGCCTCGCCGGATGCGCTCAACGGCGCCATCAAACAGGCCTGCGATGCCGGCATCGTCGTCGTCTCCTTCGACGGCACCGTGACCGAACCTTGCGCCTACCGTGTCGTCGTAGACTTCAAGGACATGGGCAAGCAGGAAATCGAGCAGATGGCCAAGTTCCAGCCCAAGGGCGGCAATCTGCTGGAAATCCGTGGCCTTGCCGGGACCTCGATCGACGATGCCATCCATGCCGGCATCCTCGAAGGTGTCGCCGCCCATCCCGAGTTCAAGATCGTCGGTTCGGTGACCGGCGACTGGGACCAGACGACAGCGCAGAAGGCGGTGGCAACCATCCTGCCGTCGCTGCCCGACATCGTCGGCGTCGTCGACCAGGGCGGTGACGGTTACGGCGCGGCCCAGGCCTTCGCCGCCGCCGGCAAGCCGCGCCCGACCATCATCATGGGCAACCGCCAGGACGAGCTGCAGTGGTGGAAGGAGCAGAAGGACAAGGACGGCTACCAGACCTGGTCGGCTTCGATCGCGCCCGGCGTGTCGTCGCTCGCCTTCTGGGTGGCGCAGCAGGTGCTCGACGGCCGCACCGACATTCCGCACGATCTGCTGGTGCCGTATCTGGCCTTCACACAGGACGATTTCGAGGCCGAGCTGCCGAAGATCCCCAAGGGCGGCGTCGCCAGCCACGAATACACGCAGGAAGACGCGATCGCGGCCATCAAAGCCAACATCAAGTGAGCCTTGAACAAGCGTTGCCCTCCGGATCATCGAGCGGATATCGTTGAGCATGCCTGAAGGGAACGCTGACATCATCAGACTGAACGGCGCCGAAAAGCATTTCGGCGCCGTTCGCGCGCTGGGCGGCGTCGATTTCCATGTCGGCCCCGGCGAGTGCGTTGGTCTCGTCGGCCACAATGGCGCCGGCAAATCGACGCTGATGCACATGGTGGCTGGCACGCTGGTGCCCGACAGTGGCAAGATCGGCGTGCATGGCGACACCGAGGACAACTACTCGGTGTCGCGGGCGCAGCAGCTCGGCATACGCTGCGTCTTCCAGGAACTGTCGCTGTGCCCCAACCTCAGCGTCGCCGAGAACACGCGCATC
>NZ_RZQI01000891.1:0-2409 GCF_003998335.1 Mesorhizobium sp. M7A.F.Ca.CA.002.05.1.1
GCCACAAGCTGGATGAGCGATCGCTCGATGGCAAGGCGCGCCTGGGATTCCGAAGCAGCGTGGGAGGGCGCGAGCAAAACAAACGGTGGTTCGAGAGGCATGGGACTGGAGCCGTCCATCACGACGGTCTTCAGCCCGCTGACCGCTGCGACCTGGCGCAAAGCAACCGGATGGTTCGTGCCGCAGATGGCGAGATCGAGTGCCTGTGGCCGAAGGTGGGCCGTCCGACTTCCAGCGAGCATGGAGGCCAATCCACCTGAGCCGACATAAAGATCCTCGCTATCCACTCCAAAGGCTGCAATCGCCGCCGCAAGCTCGGCATCGCTTGACGCATCGGCGACAAAAAATCCCTCGCTTGCGCAGGCCTCGCCGATCATGGCAGCCGGAACCCCGTGGCCCAATAATGCATCGACAAGTGCCGGACCGACGGGTGTTATCCCATCCTGCGATACTACGTGCTGCCGGCCGTTGACTGTTGCCCGGCCCAACGCCGGAAAAGCAGGGGCGAAAAGGGCACGCCTAAACCGTCCGGCGCGAAAGGCCGCAACCGACTCTGCGACAGGGTGTCCACGCATGACGCTATCGATTTTCTTGAACGACAGCGACCGTGCGCCCGCTTTGCGATCGGCAAAAACGCCTGTGACACGATCGTATGCCGCTCGTTCCCCTAAGTCCCGGCTGTCGAGATCAATGGCGTTGCAGCCGGAGAGGCCCGGCGGCAGGTCGAGCCAGACCTTCACCGGTTTTTCTGGACTCGCGAAATAGCCGGCCGTGTCGAGCGCACCGGTGATGTCGTCCGCGACGATCAGGACATCCGGCTTGCCAAGCCCGCGCCCGTCGGGGCTACGGTTCACGCAGCGTTCTCCGTGGTCAGCGACAAGGCGTAGTCGATCGCCTCTATGAGGCTGCTTTCGCGGGCGATCCCGCGGCCGGCGATGTCGAAAGCGGTCCCGTGGTCGACGGAGGTCCGCGCGATCGGCAGGCCGAGCGTGATGTTGACGCCGCTCAGGCCAAGCCATTCACCGGTCTGCGGGTCGATCTGGAAGCCAAGCAGCTTCACCGGAATATGGCCTTGATCGTGGTACATGGCCACGACCGCGTCATAGGCGCCGCCGCGCATTTTCACGAAGACGGTATCGCCCGGAACGGGACCATGGACGTCGTGGCCGCGCGCCCTGTAGTCGGCGACAATCGGCTGGGTAATGCGGATGTCGTGGGTCCCGAAAATACCGCCCTCCCCGGCGTGCGGATTGAGCGCGGCAATCGCAACGCGAGGCGCCGTGATCCCCAGATGATTCAGGGCTTCGATCGTCAGGTCGAGAACCCGCCGCATGCGCGGCTCCGTCGCCCTCTTCGGCACATCTTCCAGCGGAATGTGGGTCGTGACGTGGCTGACGCGAAAAGAACCGTGCGCGAGCATCATCGCGCTGTCTCGCGCCCCGGTAAGCGCCGCCAGCAGCTCGGTGTGACCCGGGAACCGATAACCGGCAAGATGCAGCGATTCCTTGTTGAGCGGCGCGGTGACGATGGCCGAAGCCTCGCCGGCCATCGTACGCCGCACACCCTCGGCCACGGCCTCATAGGCCTGCCTGCCGCCTTCCGCCGACACCTGTCCGATCTCAACGGCGGAACCCTCGATCGGCCAGATGCCGAGAGGTTCATCCGCATTCGCGACGGCGGGCAATGGTAAGGCCAGCGACCGGGCTGTCCCGCCAAGCGCCGCAAGTGACCCGATCAGGCGGAGCCGAACCGTGCCAGTCTCAAGGACCGCCGCGAAATGATGGGCGGCCTTGAGCGCGATCTCGGGTCCAACGCCGGCCGGATCGCCGATGGTGATGGCTATGGTTGCGGTCATTCAGCTCTCCATAAGCGCTGTGCGGACGTTCAGGACAAAAATCATACCAGGGGCCGCCCGCCGTCGACCGGAATGACAACTCCTGTCGCGAAGCGAAGATGGGTCGCGACTGCCAGAACCGCCTCGGCAACATCGTCGGGCGTGCCCAATCGCCCGAGCGGCGTCCGGTTCGCCTGTTCATCTCGCCAGGACTCGTCGCGGCCCTTGATGAAATCAGTGTCGACGACGCCCGGTGACACCGACACGACCCTGATTTTCGGAGCCAGGGCGCGCGCCAGCGACTTGGTTAGGTTGTCGACAGCGGCCTTGGAGGCGCAGTAGGCGATGTTGCTGCCCATGGCGGTTGCGCCGGCAATCGACGAGATGTTGACAACGACGCCGCTGGCGGCGCGGTCGAGCAGCGGCCGCATTGACCGCGTCGCGGCGATGACACCACGCACGTTGACGCTGAAGATGCTGTCGATCAACGCGTCGTCCAGACCATCGAGGTCCGGATGCGGTACGAAACGGGTTATGCCGGCGCAATTGACCAGGATATCGAGCCGGCCGAACCT
>NZ_RZQI01000892.1:0-2403 GCF_003998335.1 Mesorhizobium sp. M7A.F.Ca.CA.002.05.1.1
GCATGTCGGATCGGGCCTGAGCGAGCGCGCTGCAGAGCTTGGTGGGCTTTGACGATCATGCCTTTAACTCAACCGATGAGACGCCAGAACCGCCGCGGCGGGCGCGGATTTGAAGAAGTACGCCATGGCATCGGCTTGTCTGGCGGCCGACAGCGAGGCGAGGCTGAGCCAGGGCGCCCAGGCGCCGGGCCGCAGCGCATATTGCTCGCGGCGCCGGATGGCGTTCCATTTCGCGGTCCGCGTCAGCAATTCATGCGTCAGCGCCGGCTGCTTTTCGTCGGCGACGAGCTGGTAGAGGAAATAGAACAGGTTCAGCGCGCCAGCCTCGAAGCTCGGCCGCGTCGCCGCCGGCAGCGAGCGGATTTCCTCCTCCAGCGCGACGATGAAGCTGGCCGCACGGGCGACCGTGTCGTGGCTGACCGCATCGCCGATGTCGCGCAGGTCCCGCGTGGCCTGCGCCAGGCCCTCGCGCTCAAGGTTCTCGGCCACGATGCGCAAATGCGTCCTGCGCATCTCCTTGACGTGCCGGCTGGTCACGCTTGCCTCATGGACGCGGTAGACGACCAGGTTTTCGGGCATCATGGCTGCCGGGTAACGGCCGGCCAGCCGCCTGAAAAGATCGAAATCCTCGGCGTGCCTGTAGATCGGGTCGTAGTGGAGAACGCTGTCGTCGATGACCTTCCTGTTGTAGACGACCGTCGGGTGCATGAAGATCGTGAAGAACATCGCCAATACAGGGATGCGGCCGAATTTGAACACCGGATCGGGCCTGCCGATGGCGATGCGGCCGCGGATCAACATGTCGACGCCGGCGCCGCAGAAGCCCAGTTCGGGCCGCCGCTCGAACAGCGCCACCTGGCGCGACAGACGCCAGGGATAGGCGACGTCGTCGGCATCCATCCGTGCGACCAGTTCGCCCCGGGCGAGCGCCAGCCCTTCGTTGAGCGTCGCGACGAGGCCGCGGTTTTCGCGCGAGACGATCGAAATGCGGCTATCGGCCTTTTGGCATCGCTCGAGTATCTCGAGCGAATTGTCGGTCGAGCCGTCATCGATCGCGATGATCTCCAGGCGACTGTGATCCTGCCGCAGGACGCTTCCCAGCGCGGCGGCGAGATAGGGGCCGGCATTGTAGACCGGCAACAGGACGGAGACGAGCGGCGCGGCGGTCATCGTCTTGCATCCGTGCGCTGGAGTTCGAGCGCCGGTGTGCGGCCATCGGGCGGTCCGACGGCCGCCGTCGCGAGCCAGCCATCATGGCTGCCCTGTGCAGAGCGGGTGCGCGCGACATAGGGGAAGTAGCGCTTCAGGCTGTTGAGCGGCCTCTCGAAAACCACCCAGGAAATCCAGGCGGCGACAATCGTGGCGGCGCCCGCGACCAGGAATCGCCCTGGCCCTTGCTCCGAGACGTTGAGTGGAATCCAGGGCTGCGCCTTGACTGCGAGCGACAGCAATATCGGATGATAGAGATAGACGCCGTAGCTGATGCGGCCGAGGCCAAGCAGCGGCGGCACTTCGGCAAGCCTGCCCAGGATGCCGCCAAGGCCGCGCGAACAGGCTGCCACGATGACCATCAGCGGCACCAGGGGCAGGACTTCCCGCAGCAGCCAGCGGGCCCATTCCAGTGTCGGATCGGCGGGCTCCGGGACTAACCACTCGATGACAAGGAATGCGGCCGCGAAGGCAGGCCAGCCCAGCCGCATCCAGTGCGGCAGGCCGGCGCCCCTAAAATGCCAGCAGGCAAGCAGCGCGCCCGACGCCAGCGCATCCATGGATGCCGGCGGCAGCAGGTCGCGCGTCAGCGTCGGCGTGGCGGTGATCGGCCAATAGAAGCGATAGGCCAGCGACAGCGCGATGACGGCGATGCAGATGGCCTCGAAGCGGCGGCGTGGGGCCAGCAGGACGACCAGCGGCCAGGCAAGATAGAACTGCTCCTCGATGCTCAGGCTCCAGAAATGGCCCAGCACCCAAGGGTTCCAGTTATTGTGCAGCGCATACCAGAAGTTCGACAGATAAAGCGCATGCCAGACCAGCGACCCCCTGGACTGATCCAGGTCGACCAGCCAGACGAAACCCAGGACGGCAAAATAGGGCGGGAATATCCGCAACATCCGCCGGATGTAGAAGGAGCGCAGCGCCGGGCCGGTTTCGAATTCGGTGGCCGAGCGCGCCTCCAGGAGCAGGCGCGTGATCAGGAAGCCGCTCAGCACGAAGAACAGCCGCACACCGATATGGCCCCAGAACGAAGGTCCCTCCGCGAAGAAATGGGAATACAACACCATCGTTACGGCGATAGCTCTCAACGCATCAAGTTGGATGTCACGGGCGCTTCCCATCAGCGGCTTCCGCCGGCGTGATATCCGCGATGAGGCCGCCAGCCGGCCGCTTCGAGCGGCAGGCTAAGGC
>NZ_RZQI01000893.1:0-2403 GCF_003998335.1 Mesorhizobium sp. M7A.F.Ca.CA.002.05.1.1
GCGCAATGCGGTCCTCGGACTTGGGCGCGGGCGCCGTATTGTCGGCAGAAGCGTTGTCGGCCGAAGCGGCGCCGGCCATCGGCGCGGCATTGCCGACATCGGTTCCAGCGGCGGCTGCATTCTGGTCCGGCGAAAGGTCGATGGCGCGGGCCGGATCTTTCGCCTGGACGTCCACTGGCTCTTCGACGTTGGTGACCAGCTTTTCCTGGACCGGCTCGGCTGGCTTGGCGCCCCTGACCGCGTCGTAGACCTTGTTGTCCTGATTGGGCACCACGGCGCCGCCCGGATTCTCCGGCTTGACCTTGATCGGCGCGTTGTCGGCCTTGACGATGACAGGCGCTTCGCTGCCGCCCTTGCCGCCAAAGGACAGCGCAAAGGCCCCGAGACCGCCCGCGACCGCGACCGCGCCGACAATCGCGGCGATGAACAGTCCGCGTCCGCGCGTCGGCCTCCCGGCCTCACGCTCGCCGAGACCCGGAACAGCCATAGCCTCGTCGAGTTCGGGATCGTAGTCGAGTTCATCGACAGTAAAATCATCGGCTTGCGAAACCGGCTGGCTCCCTGGCAGGCCGTCGAGGTCGAAGCCGGAGGCGTCGGCATAACCCGTGGGCGCCGCCGCGCGGGCGGACATGTCCATCGGCCGCGCGGCATAGGTCCGCGCTTCCGGCTCATAGCCCGGCTTGAGCCCGTCGTAGCCCGGCTTGACCCCGTCATATGCCGGCTTGAGGCTGTCATAGCCCGGCTTGAAGCCCGCGGCATAGGAGTCATCATCGTAAGACGCGCTGGCCACATTGCTCGTGGGAACAGGAGCGACCTCCACCGCGTTCATCTCGGAGAGAAGGCTGGAGAACTCCGCATCGAGATCGTCGTAGCCAGACGACGCCGGCTGGTCTTCCTCGAAGTGCAGTTCGGGAATATCGAGATCGTCGGCTAGCGCGACGACACGCTCGGGTACATCGACCGTTTCGACGTCGGGCATGTCTTCGTAATGCGCAGGCTGGCGCGATTGGGGCGCCGGCACCGGGGCAGCGGGAGCCACGGTCTCGACCGGCTCGGACGAACGGTAGGACGTCATGGCGGCGACTGCCGGCGCGGCGGCCACGGATGCCACCGAAGCGGCCGGCTGAGCAAACGCAGGCTGAGCACTGAATGACGGCTGCTGCGGAACCGGCGTCACGCGGCTCCACGAACGCGTCGGCTCTGCCGGTTGGGAACGCTCCGCAAGCCAATCGAGAGAATCCGCCGAATTGTCCCGGTCAGTGGCTTCGTCACGCGGATCAAGATCCTTGGGCAAAGCCGCGTCGAACGCATCATCGTCGAAATCGACATCGCCAGCCGTGTGCCAAGTCGTATCCTGGAGTTCATCAAGCATAAGGTCGTCAATATCCGCATCGGCCGCTTGGGCCGTGCCAACATGCCGGTCCTGCTCAGGCGCGGGTTCGTCAAGATCCCAGTCGAGGTCGCCGACAAGATCGGCCGGTTCCTCGGCGGGCTCGGCAACAGGCGGCAGGGCGGCGACAGCCGGCTGAGCCGTGACGGGCTCACTGGCGACCAGCGCCGTGCGCGCCGTCATGGCACCCAGCAGCGCATTCAACTCGTCTTCCAGGCTCCGTTCGTCCGCGGCCGGGGCATGCGCCGCCGGCGCAACATGAGCCTCTGGCGCCGCCGGCTGGACCGTAGCGGCAGCAACCTCGGCGACCGGCTCTTCGGCCGTTTCGGCAAACGCGTCGTCCAAACTTAGGTCGAAAGCATCGTCCGAAATGCCTTCAGGGATGGGAATGTCGCCGTTCGCGTCAGTGATATCGACAAGCGCATCATGCGCGTGCGGCTCGTCGAAGGCATTCGGCTCATCCGCGCGAACGTCGAAATCCATGTCGACATCAGCCATCGCGTCGTCGAAATGGCCGGCAAAGCTCTCATCGGAAATTGCATGGCCGTCACGCGCCGCCTGCTCCGGCATGGGATACTTGACGGGCTCGGCGGCCATGAATGACTGTTCGGCCGCCGAATGGTCGTCGAGCACCAGCTCGTCTTCAAGCGAGACTGCCACCGCATCGTCGAATTCGTCATCGGAGGCAACTGGCTCGATAGAAGCGGGCGTGTCGGCAACGGCGTACTGGGCCTCTTCAGCGTACTGGGCCTCTTCGGCTTCCTCATCGATCCGGAGGTCCTGGTCGAGCGAAATGGCCAGCTCGTCCGCCATCGAATGATCGTCCTCGAAGGGAGAGACGTCCTCAAGCGAACCGGCGACGGCATCGTCAAAATCAGACGCGAAAGCCGGCTCGACGGACGGCGCCGCTTCAGCTGCGACCGCATGGCTGGCGCCGGCGACGTGATCGTCTATCTCAGCCATGTCCAGTTGGAAATCGTTGTCGAGCGACACCGAAAGCTCATCGTCCATCG
>NZ_RZQI01000894.1:0-2399 GCF_003998335.1 Mesorhizobium sp. M7A.F.Ca.CA.002.05.1.1
GGCCATCGAGCGCGCCAAGAAGCTGTTCGGCTGCAACTTCGCCAACGTCCAGCCGAATTCCGGCAGCCAGATGAACCAGGCGGTGTTCCTGGCGCTTTTGCAGCCGGGCGACACGTTCATGGGCCTCGACCTCAATTCCGGCGGCCATCTGACCCACGGTTCGCCGGTCAACATGAGCGGCAAATGGTTCAAGGTCGTCTCCTATGGCGTGCGCCAGGACGACCATCTGCTCGACATGGATGCCATCGAGAAGACCGCGCATGAGACCAAGCCGAAGCTGATCCTGGCCGGCGGCACCGCCTATTCGCGCGTCTGGGACTGGAAGCGGTTTCGCGAGATCGCCGACGCGGTCGGCGCTTATCTGATGGTCGACATGGCGCACATCGCCGGCCTGGTCGCCGGCGGCGTGCATCCGTCGCCGCTGCCGCACGCCCATGTCGTGACCACCACGACGCACAAGTCGCTGCGCGGCCCGCGCGGCGGCATGATCCTGTGCAATGACGAGGACATCGCCAAGAAGATGAATTCGGCGGTGTTCCCCGGCCTGCAGGGCGGTCCGCTGATGCATGTCATCGCTGCCAAGGCTGTCGCTTTCGGCGAAGCGCTGAAGCCGAGTTTCAAGGTCTATGCCGAGAGCGTTGCCGCCAACGCCAAGGCGCTGGCCTCCAGCCTCAAGGAGACTGGTCTCGACATCGTCTCCGGCGGCACCGACAACCATCTCATGCTGGTGGACCTCAGGCCCAAGAACGCCACCGGCAAGCGCGCCGAGGCGGCGCTCGGCCGCGCCAACATCACCTGCAACAAGAACGGCATTCCGTTCGACCCGGAAAAGCCTTTCGTCACCTCGGGCGTGCGTCTCGGCACCCCGGCCGGCACCACGCGCGGCTTCGGCCAGGCCGAATTCCGCGAGACCGGCAAGCTGATCGCCGAAGTGCTGGACGGTCTCAAGGTTGCGAATTCCGACGAGGGCAATGCCGCTGTCGAAGCTGCGGTCAAGGCCAAGGTCGTGGCGCTGACCGATCGCTTCCCGCTCTATCCCTATCTCGGCTGACGCGATAGGAAGGCTTACCGCCTGCTGCAACGACAAGCGTCGTTTCAGCAGGCCGGCGCGACCGGCAGGAGCCTTGATGATGCGACCATTTCGTTTCGCCGACCTTGGTGCCGTTGGCGCTCTGGCCGCTTTGATCGCCGTGCCTTTCCCCGCCGCCTTGGCGAAAACCGCCTCTGCTCAACCAGCGCCTGCGCAACCCGCACCTCAGGCCGAGCCGGCGGCGCCCGCCCAGGTGGCACCCAAGCTCGAAACGTTCGGCAGATGGTCGACCCTGGTCGACGAGGTCGACACCGGTGAGGATCTGCGCAAGACCTGCGCTGCCTCGACCGCCTTTATCGGCGCGGGCGGCGTGCCCGGTACCTTGACGCTCGTCATCACGAACGGCGATGCACTGCCGCCGGATGCCTACCCCTCCATAACCATCGCCGTCGACAACAAGGGTCTGCCGGCCGGCAAGTCGATTGCCGCCACCATCGGCGACGACAAGGGCCGTGTCGCCGCCAAACTCCATTCCGATGGCGCCGTCAACGGCCGGCTCAGCTGGACCGTGGACAATCAGGCCAAGATCAGCCTGGCGCTCTTGCGCGCCATGCGCCGGGCATCGGTGCTTGATGTCTCCTTTGGCGACGCGCCTGTTGGAAGCATATCCATGGACGGCTTCACCAAGGCCTATCGCAGCCTCGGTGCATCGTGCGGATTCCCGACCGCCGACGTAGCTCCCTGAAGACATCGGTACGCGGTGCGGCTGCCTGGCGAGGCTGGCAATCCTGCTTGCGCCTCGCTATCTCTGAAGGGCGTGGGGCTGTTGGCGACACTTTGCCATCGCTGCAAAAACCTCTAAGCCTTTCGCTTCACCAGATTCGCCAACCAAAGGCTTCTCCATGCGCTGTCCCTATTGCCAGTCAGAAGATACGCAGGTGAAGGATTCGCGCCCCGCAGAGGATGGCGCGGCGATCCGCAGGCGGCGTGTCTGCCCCGATTGCGGCGGTCGCTTCACCACCTTCGAGCGCGTGCAGTTGCGCGACCTCGTCGTGGTCAAGAAATCGGGCCGCAAAGTGCCCTTCGACCGCGACAAGCTGCTGCGTTCGGTGGAGATCGCCGTGCGCAAGCGCAATGTCGATCCCGAGCGCATCGACCGCGCGGTGACCGGCATCGTGCGCCAGCTCGAAAGTTCCGGCGAGACGGAGGTTGCTTCGGGAGAAGTCGGCCGGCTGGTCATGGAAGCGCTGAAGTCGCTCGACGATGTCGCCTATGTCCGCTTTGCCTCGGTCTACCGCAATTTTCGCGAGGCCAAGGATTTCCATGAATTGCTGGGCGAGCTCAAGGGCGACGAAATCAAGGGTGAAGA
>NZ_RZQI01000895.1:0-2398 GCF_003998335.1 Mesorhizobium sp. M7A.F.Ca.CA.002.05.1.1
CCTTCTCCCCGTCCCTATACGGGGAGAAGATGCCGGCAGGCAGATGAGGGGCAGCGCTAACGGTTCAAGTCGATCGCGCCCAGACCCTAGCCCACAAATTGCCGCGCCAAAATCAGAACGGCCGCGCCGGCCAGAAACATCGCCATCAACCCACCGCGCAGCGAAACCACGGCGGTGACCACCAGTGCGGCCCATTCCGCCGGCCCGGCATTCAACAGTTCCGGCGCCACCAGCGTCGTCAGCACCGCCGCCGGCACGGCGTTGAGACCAGCCTCGACGCGCGGATGGATTGTTTCGAAGCGGGAGATGACCAGATGCCCGCCGATGCGCGTCAGATAGGTGGCGACCGCGCCGGCGATGATGATCCAGAAGGTCGTGCTCATGGCCGCGCCTTTACGCCGCTGTGATGGGGAGGCAGGATGACCGCCAGCAGCACACCGGCAACAGCGCCGATCGAGACATGCCAGGGCGAGCCCACGGTCTTATAGGCGATGATCGAGGCGGCGGCGCTGGCGATGACCACCGGTAGCCACAGCGGCCGCTTGCGGAAGCCCAGCACGAGACCGAGGAAATAGATCGGCAGCAGGAAATCGATGCCGAGCACATGCGTGTCGGGGATCAGCTTGCCGAACATCGCGCCAAGCGCGCTCTCGACGATCCAGAACAGATAGACCGGCAGGCCAAGTCCCAGATACCAGGCAAAGCCGACCGTCTGGCCCGATTGCGCCCGCGCTTCGGCTACCGCGAATTGCGGATCGGTGAGGATGAAATAACCAAGTGCCTGCTGGATGACAGGCCAGTGCGCGATGCGCCGGCCGATGCCTGCGGAATAGAGCACGTGGCGGAAATTGACGGCGAAGATCGACAGCACGATCAGCCACGGCGCCACATGCTGGCCGAACAGCTGGATGCCGACCATCTGGCTGGCGCCGCCATAGACCAGCGCGCTCATCAGGAAGGCTTCCAGGACCGAGAAGCCATTGTCGACGGCGAGCGCGCCGAACAGCACCGCAAACGGCGCCGACGCCACCACGACAGGCATCGACAGCCGCACGCCCTGCCAGAAATCGCTTCTATCGCCGCTCTCGGAAATTGCTTGCGCCGACATGGCCTCTCCTTGATCAGGGCCTGATGTAGGAAGCGCTGCCTGCCTTGTCACACGAATTCGCTTGAGCCAAACGATCAGCGGAAATGATCGTCGGGTTACCGGAGCCGGAGGCTAGTCAAGCGAACCCTTGCCCTCGATCGCCCTGCCCCAGTCGAGCAGCGGCTTGGCGCGCAAGGTGAAATCGACGAGTTCGTCGACCAGATCAGCCGTATGGATTCCCGCCGGATCGATGACATGCTGGACATAGAAATGCCGGTGGCGGATGGCGGCGACCAGATCGGGATCACTGATTTCCTCGAAGCCGCATGGCGTACGCTTCATACGGCCTTCGGTCTCGAGTTCAAGCCGGTTCTTCTTCAACGCCGCCACCAGGCCGCGAAAATTGTCCGGCTTTGTCGCGATGGCTTTGCGCATCGCCAGCAGCAGCGCCGGTTCCGGCTGCCACCAGGCAATGTCGGCAAAACAGCGCTCAAGCCCGATATGCACGTAGAACACACCCTGCTCCATCTTGGTGCCGTCGGGCGACAGGATGGCCGACAAATGCCTGTTGTAGGGCCGCTTGTCTTTGGCGAAGCGCACGTCGCGATTGATGCGGAACAGCGACTTCTTGCGATCACCGCGCAGGCCGAGCCCGGCCTCTTGGAAGCGTTCGGTCAGCGTGTCCACGAGATCACTGAGCGGATCGCGCAATTCCTGTTCGAACAGGTCACGGTTCTCCAAAAACCACTCTCGGCTCTGGTGGAAATCCAGCGCCTTCAGGAACGGAATGGCTTTCGGGCCGAAACCCTTGAATGCGCCGTCCATCAGGCCTTGCCGATCCGTACCAGCCAGCCATCCTCGTCGATCACCTCGATGCCGAGTTCGCTGGCGAGCTTGAGCTTGGAGCCGGCACCCGGCCCGGCGACCACCAGATCCGTCTTTGCCGAAACCGAGCCCGCGACCTTGGCGCCCAGGCGCTCCGCCATCGCCTTGGCTTCGGAGCGTGTCATCTTCTCCAGCGAGCCCGTGAACACGACCGTCTTGCCGGCGACCTCGCTGTCGGCCGAGACGTTGACGATATACGGCTTCGGCTTGACTTGGCGGAGCAACGCGTCAAGCACGTCGTCATTGCGCTCATTGCCGAAGAAGTCGCGCAACGCATCGATCACGGTATCGCCGATGCCGTTGACCGAGGGGAAAACCGTGTGTGGATCCTCCGCTGCCGCTGTCTCCTTGCCGACCCGGATCATCTCCTCGATGGTCGAGAAGGTGCGGGCAAGCACGGCGGCCGTCGTTTCGCCGATATGGCGG
>NZ_RZQI01000896.1:0-2397 GCF_003998335.1 Mesorhizobium sp. M7A.F.Ca.CA.002.05.1.1
GATGAAATCGTCGAACGGGCCGCTATGCAGGTCACGGCCGCGCGCCGAGACGATACCTGCCGTGACGGTGGTGCCGATGCCGAACGGGTTGCCGAAGGCCAGCACCTGGTCGCCTGGCATGAGCTTGTCGGAATCACCCCATTTGACGGTCGGCAGGGGTTTGTCTGACTTGACCTTGAGTACGGCGAGATCGTTCTTGGCATCGCGGCCGACAAGCTTGGCCGGAAGTTCGGTGCCGTCGTCGAGCGTCACCTTGATCGAAGAAGCACCATCGATGACGTGGTTGTTGGTGACGACGGTGCCATCCGCGCCGACGATGAAGCCGGAACCCAGCGCCTCGGCGCGCTGCGGTTGCTGTTGCGGCGGCGTCTTGGGCGTCGGCATGCCCTGGTCACCGAAGAACTGGCGGAAATAGTCATCGAAGGGCGAGCCGCCGTCGAAAGGAGATGCATCGCTCATCGTTTCAGGCTGTGCCTTCATGACGGTGGTGACCGTCACCACCGCCGGCTTGTCGGCGGCAACGATGGGGGCGAACGAGCCATTGGGCGCGGTGATGCCGGCGACAGGCGTCTGGGTTGTCGGAATGGTGTTGCCCTCGCCTTGGGCGAAAGACATGACGAAGGGGGATATGATCAGCGCAGCGCCCAGCAAGGCCGCGACGCGATGCCTACGAAGGATATCTGACATGGTCGTTTGTCCGGGCGAGAGTTGATCCAGCGCCGTGGCCTCTCCCGTGCGGGGAAATCGGTCATCGGCGTGTCGAGGTCGCAATTGCCCGTCTCGCCTACATGGCAGCCAACCGGATCGACGGCCTTGCATCTAGGGCGCGGATTCGCCCGATTTAGGGTTTTAGGGCGACCTTACGAAGATTTAATATCCGCACGGCGGCAGGGCCGCAAAGTCGTCGGGCGGCACCTTGCTGTCTCGCTGGAGCCTCAGCCACCGGCGCTTCGCTCGAGATAGGCCGTGGCAATCTCGCGCATGCGCTTGCCGTCGAAGCTCGGTCCGTGTCCACCATGACCGATGCGGATCGGCAGGTCCAGCAGGCGCCGCATCGTGCTGACATAGGCGGCTCGGTCGGAATCCGGCAGGTCGTCGATCAGCATGGCGTCATAGATGGCATCGCCGCTGAAGAACAGGCCGTCGACCTCGTCGAACAGCGCGATCGAATCCGGTGAATGGCCCGGCAAATGCAGCACGCGAAATTGCCGGTCGCCAAGATCGACGACATCGCCCTCGTCCAGGGTTCGCGTCAACGGCGCGGGCGGGATCCTGTAGTCGGCCGACTTCCATCCAGGCGCCGGCGGTTTCGAGACGGCACCCTCGAGGTCATGAAACATGTAGGCGTAGGTCGCGGCCTCATCCATGGTCTCGAACCGAGCCGCGCTCATCCTTGGCCCGGCCCGCAACGGGAATTCATGCAGCGAGCCGACGTGGTCGAGATGGATGTGGGTGGCAACGACCAGCAGCGGCTTGCCCTCCGCCGTCTCGATCTGCGGCGCCAGCGGACAGATGCCCATGCCGGTGTCGACGAGCAGGTCGGCATCGCGACCGCGCAGATGCCAGATATTGGCCCGAACATAGGCATGGACGAAGGGCTCGGTCAGCATCGTCGTCTTGTCGTCGACGACGCTCCTGCTGAACCAGTCGGGCATCACCTGTGAGCCGGGCATCAAGTGTGAGCCCGGCATCAGACGAAGGGCTTCCCGACCTTGTACTTTTCCGGCACCAGCCGCTTGAGATAGGCCATGCCGGCATCCGACAGCTGATTGACATCGGGCTTCATGAAATCGTCCGGCATGTGGCGTGTCTTGCCGGCGACGTTCTTGAGCGGCACTTTCTTCAGCACCGTTCTGGTGCCGTCATATTGCAGGGCCACCGAGCCGCCGCCCTGTTCGGCGACGGTGACGGCGAAAGCGCCGGCATCGAACGCCTCCTGCGCGTCGACCGCGCTGATGGCGCCGATATAGCCGCGCGGCATGTAGCCGAGCGCATCGACGCGGGCCCGCTTGCCCGGCAGGCCTTCCGCCAACGCGCGCTCGAGTGCGGCCGGCAGGTCGCTGCCCGACAGCTTGACGTTGCCGTGCGCGTCGCGCTCAAGCTGGTCCGGCGGCACCAGGCTTTCGACCAGTGCCTTGCCGTCGGCGGTGCTGACCCCTTCCGAAACGGCGACGATGCAGCGCTTGTGGCGATCGAGCGTGGCGCGGACGTCGTCGATGAAGCCGGCGGCCGAGAATGGGCGCTCGGGCACGTAGACGAGGTGCGGGCCGCTGTCGGGGTCGAGCTGCCAGGCAGCGGCAGCCGCGGTCAGGAAGCCGGCATGCCGGCCCATGACGATGCCGACATAGATGCCGGGCAGCGCACGAAAATCGAGATCGACCGACAGGAAGGCGCCGG
>NZ_RZQI01000897.1:0-2394 GCF_003998335.1 Mesorhizobium sp. M7A.F.Ca.CA.002.05.1.1
TATCGGCACTTCAGGCCGGGCAGAGCGTGGCGCTGATCTCCGATGCCGGCACGCCGCTGGTATCCGATCCCGGCTACCGGCTGGTCGGCGAGGCGCTCGACCACGGCATTCGCGTCGTGCCTATCCCCGGCCCGTCAGCGCCGCTGGCGGCGCTGACGGCATCCGGCCTGCCCTCCGATGCCTTCCTGTTCGCCGGCTTCCTGCCGGTCAAATCAGGGCAGCGGCTGACACGGCTGGAAGCACTGAAGGCCGTGCCGGCGACATTGATTTTCTTTGAATCGCCGCGCCGGCTGGCTGACTCCCTGGCTGCCATGGTCGAAGCGCTCGGCGGCGAGCGCAAGGCCGCTATCGGCAGGGAATTGACCAAGACCTTCGAAGAGATGCGAACCGGCACGCTGCAGGCGCTGGTCGACCACTATGCTGCGGCCGATACGCCGAAGGGCGAAATCGTCGTCTGCGTCGGTCCGGCCGAGGCCAGGGTCGACGAGCCTGAAGACATCGACCGTCTGCTTCTGTCGCTTGCCGTCGAAATGCCGGCCTCCAAGGCGGCCGCGGAAGCCGCGAAGATGACCGGCGGCCAGAAACAGGCCCTCTATCGGCGGCTGCTTGACCTTAGGGAGACTTCTGGAGAAAGCGACAGTGGCTGAGCGCCCAAGCGTCAGCCGCCAAAAGGCCTATCGGCGCGGCCATCGCGGTGAATGGCTGGCGGCGGCAGCACTGATGATGAAGGGCTACAGAATCCTTGCGCGCCGCCACCGCACACGCTTCGGCGAGATCGACCTGATCGCGCGGCGCGGCGATCTGGTGCTGTTCGTCGAGGTCAAGGCGCGCCGCACGCTGATGGAAGCCATGGAGGCGATCGGTCACGAATCGGAACGTCGAATAGAAGGCGCGGCCGACATCTGGCTGTCGCGCCAAGCGGACTACGGCAGGCTGTCGATGCGCTTCGACATGGTCGCGGTGCTGCCCTGGCGCTGGCCGGTGCATGTCGAGAACGCGTTTTACGGGAGGAGTTGAGGGGCCACTTACGGGCGTTGCTCGCCCTTCGCTGGCTCCCTGCCCTTCGGGCGTTCAGTCCCTTCAAAAGGTCCACCGGACCTTTTGATCCGCCCGAAGGCGAACCGGGCCTTCACCGTTCGTCGTTCGGAAAGCCAAGCAATTGGCTTTCCGTCCGCTTCGCGGACCACTCCTCACCCCCAGATCATCAGCGCCATCAACCCGACACCGCCGACCACCAGCCGCCACCAGCCGAACAGCGCGTAGCCTTTGCGCGAGACATAATCGAGCAGGAAGCGTACGACGATGAGCGCCGTGACGAAGGCGGCGACGAAGCCGACGGCGATGATCGGCAGGTCGGCACTGCTCAGCACGTTGCGGTTCTTGAACAGGTCGAAGGCAAAGGCGCCGACCATGGTCGGGATCGCAAGGAAGAAGGAAAATTCAGCGGCAGCGCGCTTATCGACGCCCAAAAGCAGGGCGCCGACGATGGTCGAGCCCGAACGCGATGTACCGGGAATGAGCGACAGGCACTGGAAAAGCCCGATCTGCAGGTAAAGCCGGGTCGGGAAGCGCTCGACATCGCGGTAGACCGGCTTGAGGTTCATGCGGTCCACCGCCAGCAGCACGACGCCGCCGATGATCAGCATGATGCAGATCAGCCTCGGCGATTCGAACAGCACCGTCTTGATGAAATCATGCGCCAGCGCGCCGATGATCGCCGCCGGCAGGAAGGCGATCAGGATGCCGATGGCGAAATGCCGCGTCAGCCGGTCATGCGGCAGTTCGAGCAGCATCTTCCACAGGCGGCGGAAATAGACGCTGAGGATCGCCAGGATGGCGCCGAGCTGGATCAGGATCTCGAAGGCCTTGCCGGTCGAATGGAAGCCGAGGAAATGACCGGCAAGCAGAATATGGCCGGTCGACGACACCGGGATGAACTCGGTCAACCCCTCCAGCAGGCCGAGCAGCAGGGCTTCGACGATGGTCTGGCTTTCCATGGCTACCTCGGCATTGGCGTGACGGCTGACAGAAGGGCTTGCTTGTCATGGCGTTGAAGTCCCCCTATAGGTCGCAACACCCTGACGGCCCGCTAACCGGGCGGCCAAGACTTACCGGTGCGCCCTGCGATTCGCCAGTGCGCTTTATCATCGCGGAACCATGCTGACGCTTTTCCACCATCCCATGTTCGCCACCTGTCGCTTCGTCCGCCTCGCATTCGGCGAGTATGGCGAGGAGCTGGCTTTGATCGAGGAAAAGCCGTGGACCCGGCGCAAGGAGTTCCTGGCGCTGAACCCGGCCGGAACGCTGCCGATCCTGCTGGCCGAAGGCGACGTGCCGATCGTCGGCGCGACGGTGATTTCGGAATATCTCGATGAAACGCGCGGCGTGCTGAAG
>NZ_RZQI01000898.1:0-2387 GCF_003998335.1 Mesorhizobium sp. M7A.F.Ca.CA.002.05.1.1
CCCCCTCCCCCTTGTGGGGAGGGGTTAGGGGTGGGGGTAGATGCCGCTGTGACCTCTGGCGATTTCGTGTCTGCGACAACATTCCCCTCGCCCGCCACCTTCAGCCGCACGATGGGCGAACCAATCGCCACCGTGTCGCCGATTTCGGCGCCCAGCCACAGGATCTCGCCGTCGACCGGCGACGGGATTTCGACTGTCGCCTTGTCGGTCATCACGGCGGCGAGCACCGTGTCCTCGCGCACCATGTCGCCGATCTTGACGTGCCACTCGACCAGCTCGGCCTCGGCGACACCTTCGCCGACATCGGGCAGCTTGATGATGTGTTCGCCCATCTCAGGCCCCCATGGTTTCAAGCAAGGCACGGCCGACACGGGCGGGGCCGGGGAAATAATCCCACTCCTGCGCATGCGGATAGGGCGTGTCCCAGCCGGCAACGCGAGCAACCGGCGCTTCGAGGTGATAAAAACAGTTTTCCTGCACCAGCGCCGACAGTTCGGCGCCGAAGCCCGACGTCAGCGTCGCCTCATGCACGATGACGCAGCGCCCGGTCTTCTTGACCGAAGCGACGATCGTGTCGAGGTCGAGCGGCAGCAGCGTCCTGAGATCGATGATCTCGGCATCGATGCCGGTTTCCTCGGCCGCGGCCTGCGCGACATAGACCATGGTGCCGTAGGCGAGCACCGTGATGGCGGAACCCGGCCGGCGGATCGCCGCCTTGCCGAGCGGCACAGTGTAGTGGCCGTCGGCGACCTCGCCGAGCTCATGTTTCGACCACGGCGTCACCGGCCGGTCGTGATGGCCGTCGAACGGACCATTGTAGAGCCGCTTCGGTTCGAGGAAGATCACCGGATCGGGGTCTTCGATCGCCGCGATCAAGAGCCCCTTGGCGTCGTGCGGGTTGGACGGCACCACGGTCTTCAGCCCCGACACATGGGTGAACAGCGCTTCCGGGCTCTGGCTGTGCGTCTGGCCGCCGAAGATGCCGCCGCCGGTCGGCATGCGCACCACGATCGGGCAGGTGAAATCGCCATTGGAGCGATAGCGCAGCCTAGCTGCTTCCTGGGTCAGCTGGTCGTAGGCCGGATACATGTAGTCGGCAAACTGAATCTCCACGCACGGCTTCAGCCCATAGGCGGCCATGCCGATGGCCGAGCCGACAATGCCGGATTCGTTGATCGGCGCGTCGAAGCAGCGGCTCTTGCCGTATTTGGCCTGCAGGCCCTGCGTGCAGCGGAAGACGCCGCCGAAGAAGCCGACATCTTCGCCGAACACGACGACTTTGTCGTCGCGCCCCATCGATACATCCATGGCATCGCGAATGGCCTCGATCATGGTCCGTCTCGGCATGGCTCAGACTCCCGCCTGCTGGCGCTGGCGTCTGAGATGCGGCGGCATCTCGGCGTAGAGGCCCTCGAACATGTCGCGCGTCGACGGCTTGCCGCCGGCATGCAGCGTGCCGTGGCTTTCGGCTTCCTTCTGCGCCGCGATGACCGTGTCGAGGATTTCTGCCTCGGCCTGCGCGTGCCGCTCGTCCGACCAGACGCCAAGCGCGATGAGATGGTTTTTCAGCCGCACGATCGGGTCGCCGAGCGGCCAGGCGTCGGACTCGGTCTTTGGCCGGTAGGCCGAGGGATCGTCCGAGCTCGAATGCGCCCCGGCGCGGTAGGTGACATATTCGACCAGCGTCGGCCCGAGATTGCTGCGCGCCCGCTCCGCCGCCCATTTGGCCACCGCATGGACGGCGAGATAGTCGTTGCCGTCGACGCGCAGCGACGGGATACCGAAGCCGAGCCCCCTTGCCGCGAATGTGCCCGAGCCGCCGCGGGCAATGCCCTGAAAAGTCGAGATCGCCCACTGGTTGTTGACCACATTGAGCACGACCGGCGCCTTGTAGGTCGAGGCGAACACCAGCGCCGAGTGGAAATCGGATTCGGCCGTCGAGCCGTCGCCGATCCAGGCGGCTGCGATGCGCGAATCGTTCGAGATCGCCGAGGCCATCGCCCAGCCGACCGCCTGGATGTACTGCGTCGCCAGATTGCCGGAGATCGAGAAGAAGCCGTGCTCCTTCGACGAATACATGACCGGTAGTTGCCGGCCCTTCAGCGGATCCGCCTCGTTGGAATAGATCTGGTTCATCATCGTGACCATCGGATAGCCGTCGGCGATGAGCAGCCCTGCCTGGCGATAGGTCGGGAAATTCATGTCGCCCGGCGCCAGCGCCTTGCGGAAGGCGCAAGCCACCGCCTCTTCGCCCAGATGCTGCATGTAGAACGAGGTCTTGCCCTGCCGCTGCGCCATCTGCATGCGCGCGTCGAAGGTCCGCAGCGTCATCATGTGGCGCAGGCCGGCCAGAAGTTCCTCATCGGAGAGCAGGCCGGCCCAGGGAC
>NZ_RZQI01000899.1:0-2387 GCF_003998335.1 Mesorhizobium sp. M7A.F.Ca.CA.002.05.1.1
GCCGTATAGTTGATCATCGCCGCCACCCGGCCGGCCGACAGAAGGCCGGTGAGCGACAGCACGACGCCGTTGGCATTGGGCAGCATCACGCCGACCGCCTCGCCCGGAGCCGTCACCGCCTCAAAGCGCCTGCCCAGGACGCGGGCGCCGATGAACAGCTTGCGGTAGGTCAGCGCCCCGGAGATCACGTCCTCGATGATGGTATGCGAAGCGCCGACGCGGTCGGCGGCATCGCGCATGGCCAGGAACAGGCCACGATCGAGGTTGGTGCCGAAGAGCCGCGCCTCGGCGACACGGTCGAACAGCGCGTTGGTGTTCGAGGCCTGATCGGGGTTCCGCGCCACCAGTTCGGCGATGGTCATAGGTTCCAGCACGCTGATCGACAGCTGCGGAAACCAGTGTCGTGGCGCCTTGTCCGCGGGTGTCAGCGACACCGGCAGGCCGCGCGCGCCGCCGACGAAGATCGGCACGATCTTGGCATCGGCCTGCATGGCGATGCGGGTGACGGCACGAAACAACCGAAACATCTTGACGTCAGGCTCGACCGCATCCGGCAGATAGACGGCGAGCCGGCCCTTGCCCCTCAGCACGCGCACCAGCCGGCGGCTGACGAAGAGATGTTCGGCGTTGAAAGCGATGGTACGGCCAAGCTCGCGCCAAAGTTCAAGCCACGGCGAGCGCGCCGAGGCCTCGTCGAGTATGTGCAGTGTGTCTTCCGGCAGCAGCGACAGCATCAGCGCCGGTTCGAAGCGCGATTGATGCGAGATGACGTAGATGACTGGAGCCTGCGCCTGGCGGGCGATCCTGATACGGCTGTCGGCGATCCGGTAGGCGAGCTTGAACGGCACATAGAGCAGCGCCTGGGTAAAGCGCAGGCCGAGGCGGAATATTTCCACCACGCCGATCAGCAGCCAGGCCAGAACAAGACCCGCAAGCAGCGCCAGTGTCAGGACCATGCCGCGTCTCTCCCAACATTCTTAGCATCTCGGCTCTTTTGCGGCCGCTTCGGCCAGAACCTAGACGATGTGGGAGGAAGGTCAATGCGGAGCTTTTGCTTCCCTGGTGCGGGAAGCTGCTTGTCATGCCGCCTGCAGCCGTCCACTGATGAAACGAAATTCCTGCGTCTTGCCGCCATAGCCGTAAGCGGCTGCCGGCACTTCATGTACGAAGGCGTAGCTCTCCTCGTGCACGCCGCCCAGCAGACGGCCGAAGGCCGCGAAGATCGCCTTCAGATAGGCCTCCAGCTCAAGCTTGGTGTTGGTGCCGTCGACCACCTTGATATCAAGCCAGAACGTGTTGGTGCCGTGCTCGGCCAGCGACTTGCCGCCGGCGAACCAGTGCTGCGGATCGACATAGGACACGGCAACTGCCGTGATCGTCGGATCCTTGCGCAGCTGCGTGGCGGTGATTTCGGTAGCCTCCTCTGCGATGCGAGCGGAAAGCGCCGCGTCAGGCTTGCCGGTGACGCTGATGTTGATAATGGGCATTTTCTTCTCCTTGGCTTGAGCGGCGTCCGATCGCCGTTGAAACAACCATGCCACCACCTTTAGATCAAAAAAATCGAATTGTTTTTAACTGAAGCTTCGATAATATCGAAGTATGGAAACGCTGGATCCCGATCTGCTCCGAACCTTCCTTGCTTTCGTCGACAGCGGCTCGCTGGCCCAGGCGGCTGCAAGCGTCGGCCGTTCGCCCTCGGCGGTGACCACCCAGATGCAGCGGCTGGAAGAAATCGTCGGCGAGCCGCTGCTGGCGCCGCAAGGGCGAGGGCGCGGCTTGACCCCTGCAGGCGAAGACCTCGTCGGCCATGCCAGGCGGATCCTTGCCGCCCATCGCGAGGCCTGGCTGGCGCTCAAGGGCGCGCGCGCTGCCGGACGCGTCGCCATCGGCACTACGCAGGATTTCGCCGACAGCGGCCTGCCGGATCTGCTGCGTGCCTTCGCCGTCAGTCATCCGCGCGTCAGGATCGAACTGCGGGTCGGCCGCTCCGCCGAACTGGCGCAGGCGCTGCAGTCTGGCGGCCTCGATCTGGCGATCGTCATGCGCCAGGCGGCGGCGCCGGACGAAGTCGGCGTGCTGCGCGAGCCGATGATATGGCTATGCTCACAAAAGGGGCTGGCTTCGCGGCAGGAGGAACTGCCGCTGGCGCTGCTCGATCCGTATTGCGGTTTTCGCGAGGCAGCACTTGCCGCACTCGATGCGGCCGGCCGCCGCTACCGCATCGCTGCCGGCAGCGCCAGTCTGGCCGGCCTGCGCACGGCGGTGAACGCCGGTGTCGCGCTGACGCTGCGAACGGCTCGCTTTGCCCATTCCGGCATTGTCGAGGCGCCGCGCGAGCTTGGCCTGCCGCAGGTTCCAATGGCTGAGTTCGCCATCCGGCTGCGCAC
>NZ_RZQI01000900.1:0-2384 GCF_003998335.1 Mesorhizobium sp. M7A.F.Ca.CA.002.05.1.1
ATCCAGGCCAATGTCGCGGCGGCCGAAACGCTCGAGGCGAAGAAACAGGAACTGGTCTATCGCGTCCATGACGCGCCATCACTGGCCAAACAGGAATCGCTGCGCGAGTTCCTGCAGACATTGGGCCTGTCACTTGCGCGCGGCGCGCAGATGCAGCCAAGCCAGTTCAACGGCATTTTGGAGCGCGTGCGCGGCGCCGACAATGAAGGCCTGGTCAACGAAGTGGTTCTGCGCTCGCAGAGCCAAGCCGAATACTCGCCAAAGAACATCGGCCATTTCGGTCTCAACCTCCGCCGCTACGCCCATTTCACCTCGCCGATCCGCCGCTATGCCGATTTAATCGTGCATCGCGGACTTATTGCCGCACTCGGATTGGGTCCCGGCGGGCTGACGCAGGACGAAGCGGTACGGCTCGAAGATGTCGCGGTGCTGATCTCCGGCACGGAACGCCGCGCAATGGCGGCCGAGCGGGACACGGTCGACCGTCTGATCGCCGCCTACCTTGCCGAACGCGTCGACGACCGGTTCGATGCCCGCATCTCCGGCGTCACCAAGTCAGGACTATTTGTCCAATTGCCGCAGTACGGCGCGGATGGTTTCATCCCGGTGTCAACATTGAACGGCGATTACTATATATACGACGAAACGGCCCGCTCCCTGTTCGGAGAACGCTCGGGCAAAGGCTACCAACTCGCGGACCGCGTCGAGGTCCGTCTCCTCGAGGTGGCGCCGATGGCCGGGGCGATGCGCTTCGAGATGTTGACCGACCCAAAGCCTCTGCCGGGCTCCAAGCGGTCGTTTCACAAGGCCAAGGGCCGCGCCCGCGCGTCGCAATCGCGACCGGGTTCGCGCGGCAGGAGACGATGATGACAACAGCCATGGAAGAACAGGTTTTCGGCGGAGAACATCACTCGGGCCGGACCGCGCGCCCGCTGTGGACGGCGATGAAGCGCGGCCTGCTCGGCCGCTGCCCGCATTGCGGCGAAGGCAAGCTGTTTCGCGCTTTCACCAAGACCGTCGACACATGCAGTGTCTGCGGCGAGGAATTGCATCACCACCGGGCCGACGACCTGCCCGCCTATCTGGTCATCGTCATCGTCGGCCATGTCGTGCTGGGCGCCTTCATGGGCGTTGAGGCCACGTCGACGCTGTCCACATGGCAGCACATCGCCATCTGGGTTCCGCTGACCATCCTTTTGTCGGTTGCGTTGCTGCAGCCGATCAAGGGTGCCGTCATCGGACTGCAATGGGCCTTCTATATGCACGGCTTCGGCGGCGAGCACGACGTGATCGAGCCGCATCCCGGAGCCTAGGCCGCAGCCAAGAATGCTGCCTGGCGCAACATACCGACCGTGAAAGGCCACTTTCGCTTGCCAGAAGTTTCCGCTAGGTCCTGCGCATGGACGGTATGACCAAGGCGGAAGTCGACAGGATCGAGCGGAGCATGATCGCTCATAGCGACCGGCCAATTCGCCCGCGCGACGCGGCAACCCTCATCCTGCTCGACCGCAAGGACGATGACGTGCTGGTTCTGATGGGTCGCCGTCATGCCGGCCACGCCTTCATGCCGGGCAAGTTCGTCTTTCCCGGCGGCCGCACCGATCCGGCCGACAGCCGCATACCGGTCGTCGCCGCATTGCACCCGGAGCAGGAAGCCAGGCTGATCGCCGGACCGGGCCGCACAAGCGCCGCACGAGCCCGCGCCATCGCCCTGTCCGCCATCCGCGAAACCTATGAGGAAGCCGGGCTGCTGATCGGCCGCAAGGGTGCTTTCGCAACCCCCAGGCCCGATTGGCAAGGCTTTGCCGAACACGGCGTGCAACCCTCTCTCGACATGCTGCGCTTCGTTGCGCGCGCCATCACGCCGCCCAACCGGGTGCGCCGCTTCGACACCCGCTTTTTCAGCGCCTGGCGTGACGACGTCGCCGTCGAACTGCCCGGTGGCAGTCCCACCAACGAGCTCGAAGAACTGGTCTGGCTGCCGCTCGCCAAGGCCAGGGAAGCCGACATACCCGACATCACCCGAATGATCCTGGACGAGCTGGAAAAGCGCCTCGCCCATGATCCACTGTTGCGTCCAGGCGGACCCGTGCCCTTCTACCGGCTTGTCCGCAGACGCTTCACCCGCGAACTTCTCTAGAGCAATTCCAGGAAAAGTGTGACGCGGTTTTCCCGGAAAAGCGCTCAGCACTTTCCTTAGATCAAACAGGCAGAGTATTCAGCATCCCATGACGGTCGATACCCAACCACAGGGCGACGAACGCGTACACTGGCTGCCGATGGTGGCGGCGATCTCGTCGATCAGCGTCGTCGGCATCGCCATCGGCCTCGGCATGCCGCTGCTCAGCGTCATCCTTGAAACGCGCGGCCATTCGGCTTCGATG
>NZ_RZQI01000089.1:0-11578 GCF_003998335.1 Mesorhizobium sp. M7A.F.Ca.CA.002.05.1.1
CACGCGGATGGCGTTCGAACAGTTCGACGCCGAGATCGCTTTCGAGCTCCTTGATCGCTTCGGTGACCGACGACTGCGAGATTGACAGGTTCTGCGCGGCGCCCGAAACCGTGCCTTGCTCGGCGACGGCGATGAAGAACTGCAACTGGCGGATGGTGAAAGCCATGGCCGGACTAAACACGGCGGACGCGATGCTGGGAAGTGGCAACCGGCGAACACTTGACGGCTTCGCCAATCGTAACTAACTAAGTTACATGAAACGCAACAGCCGACTGTCCTCGACCTTGCACATTCTCGTCCACATGGCCGAGAAGCCCGAACAGGCGCTGACCTCCGAGCAGCTTGCCACCTTCATCCACACCAATCCGGTTGTGGTCCGCCGCACCATCGCAGGCTTGCGCGATGCCGGCATCGTCACCTCGTCGCGCGGGCACGGTGGCGGCTGGCTGCTCGGGCGGGCGCCCGAGAAAATATCCCTGGCCGAGATCAGCGTCGCCCTTGGCGAGACGCTGCTGCCGTTCAGCACAGAGCCGGAAAGCCCCGGCTGCCTCGTCGAGCAGGCGGTGATCGCCGTCCTCGACGATTTTCGCATCGCCGCCGAAAGGCTGCTGGCGGAGAAGCTGAGCCGCATCACGCTGGCCGACCTGACCGCCGATTTCCGCCGCCGTTTTGATCTCATTGGAGTCTCCAGCCATGCAGTATGATCTTGCCGTCATCGGCGGCAGCTTTGCCGGCCTGTCCGCCGCCATCCAGGTGGCGCGGGCAGGACGCAAAGTGCTGGTGATCGACGCCGGCCAGCCGCGCAACCGCTTTGCCGAGCATTCGCACGGCTTCCTCGGACATGACGGGCGCGCGCCTGGCGCAATCCTGGCTGACGCAAGGCGGCAGCTGCTGGCCTACCCGACAGCCAGGGTTGTCGACGGGCGCGCCGACAAGGCCGTTGCCGCCGGCAGCAGCGATTTCGAAATCACCACCGATGGCGACGAGACATTCGGTGCCGCACGATTGGTGCTGGCCACCGGGGTGCGCGATATCCTGCCGGAGGTTGCCGGGCTTGCCGAGCTCTGGGGCAGGAGCGTGCTGCACTGCCCCTATTGCCACGGCTACGAGGTTTCCGGCGGGCCGCTCGGCGTGCTCGCAACCGGCCCGATGTCCCTGCATCAGGCACAGCTGATCGCCGATTGGGGTGATGTCACACTGTTCGGCAATGGTCTGTTCGAACCCGACACAGATCAGATGCGCGCGTTGGAGAGCCGAAAGGTGCGGTTTGAGCCCACCAGCGTTGCCGAGCTAAGGGAAGACGGCTCCGGCGGGTTGATCGTCCACCTCGACGATAGCCGAAAGGCCGGCGTCAGGGCGATGTTCACCGCGCCGCGCAACATCATGGCCAGCCCGCTGGCCGAACAGCTCGGCTGCGGCTTCACCGAAGGCCTCCTCGGCCCGGTGATATCAGTCGATGACAGGCAGCAGACGACCGTGCCCGGCGTCTACGCCGCCGGCGACGCGGCACGTTCGATGCACAATATTGCCTTTGCGGTATCGGGTGGCACCTTTGCGGGCGTCTGCGCCCACCAGTCGCTTGTGTTCGGCTAGAACCCGGCTTCCTCGCCGGCGATGCTGAGCCGCGCGCCGGCCTGGGCCAGGGCGGCAGCCAGGTCGTGCGGCGGCGAGCGGTCGGTGGCGAGTTCGGAAAAGCTGTCGAAGCCGCAGACCTGGACCAGACCAAGACGGCCGAATTTCGAGTGATCGGTGATGACGAGGGACCGCTGGCCGCGCGACAGCACCATGCGGGCGAACTCGGCCTCATCCAGATCAAAATCCATGACGCCCATCACCGCGTCGACGCCGCCGGTGGAAATGATGGCGTGGCTGACCGAAAAACGACTGACAAAATCAATCGCCGAGGCACCGAAAGCAGCGCCGGAATCGCTGCGCAGCTCGCCGCCCGCCATATAGACCTTGTTGCCGTTGATGGTGGCCAGGGTGCGGGCAATATCCGAGGAATTGGTGACGACCGTCAGGCGCCGGTGGCCGAGCAGTTCACGCGCAAGGAACGAGGTCGTCGTGCCGGTGTCGAGCATGATCGATTCGCCGTCGCGTATGGTGGCGGCGACCATGCGGGCAATGACGCGCTTGGCGTCGGCGTTCTCACGCATACGCCGCTCGAACGGCGCTTCGCCGATCATCGACGGCAGGCCGATGGCGCCATGCATCTTGAGGACAGAGCCATCACCAGTCAGTGGCTTGACGTCGCGGCGCACCGTCTCGAGCGACACGCCCAGCCGGTCGGCCAGACTGGCGATGGTGACGGTGCCCTCTTCCTGCAGGAGCCGCAGGATCTCGCCGTGTCGTTTGGACTGGGCCATCTGGTTTCCCGAACTGATGCTCCTGACCGATTTTAAGGTAATTCAAGTGCTTTTAAAGGAACTACCTTACGCTTTCGGGCAAAATACCCAAAAAAAGTCACACCTTTTTATTGACAAGCGGGCAGCCCTGGCGTGAAATCGAAGACATCAACAGGCTTCAGATCTGCGACTGGGGGCAGTGCCGCAACTCAGCGATCAGGCCGTTTGGAAACGTGCCTGTTCAAGGAATTTTCAGATCCGCGGGGGCGGATGCCGGGCTCAAAAACCTGGCCAAGGGGCTCGTCGGTGCGGTGCGGGATACCGATCCTGGCGTCCCGCACCGACGAGATCATTTACGTTTCTCCCGCCATCGTTGCGCTGTTCACGGCGCCTTGTCGAAGCCCAGCAAACCAGGGATGTTCCGTGACCGCCGAAGATCGCATCCGCGCCCTGCCCTGCTGGACCGGTAGCATCGAGATCGCACCGCTGCCCGGCGGCCTGAGCAACGCGAATTATGTGGTCACGGACGCGGCCGGACGACATGTCGTGCGCTTCGGCAAGGACTATCCGTTCCACCATGTCTTTCGCGAGCGCGAGGTTATGACCGCGCGGGCGGCGCATGCCGCCGGTTTCGCGCCAGCCGTCCGCCATGCCGAACCAGGCATACTGGTGACGGAATTTCTCGGTGCGAAAACCTATCTGGCGGAAGACGTGCGCGCCAATCTCGGCCGGGTCGCGGCCCTGATGCGCGCCTTCCACCGGGAGATGCCCAATCACGTCTCGGGCGCCGGCTTCATGTTCTGGGTGTTCCATGTCATTCGCGACTATGCGCGCACGCTTGAAGAAGGCGGCAGCCGCAAGCGCAGCGACTTGCCGCGCCTTTTGACACTGGCCGACGAACTGGAGCGCGCGCAGAAACTGCTGCCGATCGTCTTTGGCCACAATGACCTGTTGCCGGCCAATATTCTCGACGACGGCAACAGACTATGGCTGATCGACTTCGAATATGCCGGCTTCAACACGGCGATGTTCGACCTCGCAGGCGCCGCCTCCAATGCCGGCATGAGCGACGAGGAATCCTTTGCCTTCCTGACCGCCTACTTCATGAAGGAACCGGACGAGGCGATCCGCCGTTCGCACGCGGCCATGCAATGCGCCTCGCTGCTGCGCGAGGCGATGTGGAGCATGGTCTCCGAGCTCTATCTCGACGCACCGGGCATCGACTACGTCGCCTACACCGAGGAAAACCTCGCCCGGCTCGACGCGGCACTGGAAAACTACCGGACAAAATACGGGATACAGAAATCATGACATTGCCGAGCCAGGCCGCCATCGTCGTCATCGGCGGCGGCATCATCGGCTGTTCGACGGCCTATCATCTGGCGCGCGACCACAAGGCTGACGTGGTGCTGCTGGAGCAGGGCAAGCTGACCTCGGGTTCGACCTGGCATGCCGCCGGCCTTGTCGGGCAATTGCGCTCGTCGGCGTCTATCACCCGCGTGCTGAAATACTCCGTCGACCTCTACAAGGGACTGGAGGCCGAGACCGGTCTCGCCACCGGCTGGAAGATGACCGGTTGCCTCAGGCTCGCCACCAACGCCGACCGCTGGACCGAGTACAAAAGGCTGGCGACGACAGCAAAAAGCTTCGGCATGGACATGCAATTGCTGTCGCCGGACGAGGTGAAAAGGATGTGGCCGCTGCTGGAGACCGGCGATCTCGTCGGCGCCTCCTGGCTGCCGACTGACGGCCAGGCGAGCCCCTCCGACATCACGCAGTCGCTGGCCAAGGGCGCGCGCATGCATGGCGCCAAACTGTTCGAGGATGTTCGCGTCACCGGCTTCGAGATGAAGGACGGCCGCATCGCGGCGGTGAAGACCAGCAGGGGCGACATCGCCTGCGACAAGGTGGTCAACTGCGCCGGCCAATGGGCGCGGCAAGTGGGGGCCATGGCCGGCATCAACGTGCCGCTTCAGCCGGTGAAGCACCAGTACATCATCACCGAGAAGATCGACGGGCTGGCGACCGACGCGCCGACCATCCGCGACCCTGACCGACGCACCTATTTCAAGGAGGAAGTCGGCGGGCTGGTGATGGGCGGCTATGAGCCTAACCCGCAGGCCTGGGCGACTGGTCTCCCCGGCGACGACGTTCCCAATGATTGGGAATTCAGGCTGTTCGACGACGACTACGACCATTTCGAGCAGCACATGAGCCAAGCGATCGCGCGTGTGCCGGCGCTGGAAACCGTCGGCGTCAAGCAGATGATCAACGGGCCGGAGAGTTTTACGCCGGACGGCAATTTCATTCTCGGCACAGCGCCCGAATGCGCCAACATGTTCGTCGGCGCCGGCTTCAACGCCTTCGGCATCGCCTCGGGCGGCGGCGCCGGCTGGGTGCTGGCGCAGTGGGTGGTCGATGGCGAAGCACCGCTCGACCTGTGGGTGGTCGACATCAGGCGCTTTTCCAACCTGCACCGCGACCGGCAGTGGGTCTGCGACCGCACGCTGGAGGCCTATGGCAAACACTATACGATCGGCTTTCCGCATGAAGAGTATGCCAGCGGGAGGCCGCGCATCGTCTCGCCGCTGTACGAGCGGCTGAAACAGCAGCGCGCCGTATTCGGCTCGAAGCTCGGATGGGAGCGGCCGAACTGGTTCGCACCGCTAGGCGTCGAGCCGCAGGACATCTATTCGATGGGCCGGCAGAACTGGTTCGCGGCGGTCGGCGACGAACACCGGCATGTGCGGGATAAGGTCGGCATCTTCGATCAATCGTCTTTCGCCAAATACGAGCTGACCGGGCCAGATGCGTTGAAGGCGCTGGACTGGATCTGCGCCAACGACGTCAGCAAGCCGGTCGGCCGGCTGACCTATACGCAGCTTCTCAACACGCGCGGCGGCATCGAGGCCGATCTGACGGTGGCGCGGCTGGCCGAAGAGAAGTTCTATATCGTCACCGGCACCGGTTTCCGCACGCATGATTCCTCATGGATCAGCGATCATATCGGCGAAGGGCTCGACGCCAGGCTTGTCGACGTCACCGAGGATTTCGGCACGCTGTCGCTGATGGGTCCTCGGGCGCGCGACGTGCTCTCGGTGGCGACCGGAGCCGACGTGTCGAATGCCGGCTTCCCGTTCGGCCATGTGCGCGAGATTGCCATCGCCGGCCACACGGTTCGGGCACTGCGCGTCACCTATGTCGGCGAACTCGGCTGGGAACTGCATGTGCCGATCGCGGCCACCGGCGAAGTCTTCGACGCACTGATGGCGGCAGGCGAGAAGCATGACATCCGACCGGTCGGCTATCGGGCGCTGGAATCGCTAAGGCTGGAAAAAGGCTATCGCGCCTGGGGATCCGACATCACCCCCAACGACACGCCACAGGAAGCCGGGCTCGGTTGGGCGGTCAAGCTGCGCAAGAACACCGATTTCGTTGGACGGCGCGCGCTGGAAAAGACCAGCGGCGCGGCACTGAAGAAACGCTTTGCCGGCTTCACGGTCGAAGACCCCGAGATCGTGCTGCTCGGCCGCGAAACCATCCTGCGCAATGGCGAGCCGGTCGGTTATCTCAGCAGCGGCGGTTACGGCTACACGCTGGGCAGGAACATCGGCTACGGCTATGTGCGCAACGTCGACGGGGTGAGCGACGACTTTCTCGTCTCCGGCGGCTATGAACTGGTGGTTGCGATGGAGAGGACACCGGCCAATATCCACCTCGAGCCGATGTATGATCCGGCAGGCGCCAGGGTCAAAGCGTAGGTCAAATAACGCGCAAAGCGAGGCCGCGGCTTGGCACGGTGTCGGCTTCGCCCGGCATGGAGACGTAAGGACGCGTTTCCTCAACGCGGGTGACGAGGCCTTGCGCCTCGATCTCGCCGACACGCGTGGCAAAGCCGGCATCCCACAGCGTGTTCTTGACCGTCAGCACGATCACGCCGCCCGGGCGGCAGATGCGGATTAGCTCGTCCAGCCCCGCGACGCCGACATGGCCCGAGGTGAAGACGCCGGCCGAGATGATCCCGGCATAGGCATCATCGGCAAAGGGCAGATGACCGCCGAGCGCAAGGCAGTGGAGCGCGGAATAGACGCCCTTGCGGGCCGCCTGATCCAGCATGCCTTGTGAAATATCGAGTGCCTCGACTTGCGGGTAACCAGCAATATCAAGCCATTCGCCGATGAGCCCGATGCCGGGGCCGGCACCGAGCAGCGGTGCTGAACCGCGCGGCAGATGGCGGGCCAGCAACGCAAGGCAGATCGTTGGATGGCGATAGCCGGCGGCCGACATGTCGGCGTCATAGGTTTCCGACCAGCGGTCATAGAGTGCGGCCACCTCTTCGGGCCGCTTTGCCGCGTAGGCCGCGCCGAGCGCGCCCTGATGTTTGCTGTCCGCCACTTTTATCCAGTCCGCCAATTTTTGATCTCGCAGTGATGATAGCCAAAGCGCGAAAATTGTGGAACCGTCGCTGCGACAAATAACAGCGTGGGGGCGCAGGCATGGTGACAGACGAGGCGCGTGCCGCACTGGACGCCATTCCCATGCTGGCCGGCTACAGCGGGCCGCTGGAACGGCTGGGCGGCCTCACCAATCTCGTCTTCAAGGCCGGCGACTTCTGCCTGCGCATTCCCGGCAAGGGCACCGAGGAATACATCAACCGGGCCAACGAAGCGGTGGCCGCGCGCGAAGCTGCAAAGGCAGGGGTCAGTCCCGAGGTGCTGCATGTCGACCCCGGTACCGGGGTGATGGTGACACGCTACATCGCCGGCGCCGAAACGATGTCGCCGGAGAAATTCCGGACACGTCCGGGCAGTCCGGCACGCGCCGGCGAAGCCTTTCGCAAGCTGCACGATTCAGGCGCGGTGTTTCCCTTCCGCTTCGAATTGTTCGCGATGATCGACGATTACCTCAAGGTGCTGTCCACCAAGGAGGTCGCCCTGCCCGCCGGTTATCATGACGTGGTGCGAGACGCCGAGAGCGTCCGCTCGGCGCTGGCCGCCCATCCGCTGCCGATCGTCGCCTGCCACTGCGATCCGCTGTGCGAGAACTTTCTCGATACTGGCGAGCGGATGTGGATCGTCGACTGGGAATATTCGGGCATGAACGATCCGCTCTGGGACCTTGGCGACCTCAGCGTGGAGGGCAAGTTCGACGCCGCCCAGGACGAAGAGATGATACGCGCTTATTTCGGCGGCGAGGCGAGGCCGGCGGAGCGCGGCCGCATCGTCATCTACAAGGCAATGTGCGACCTGTTGTGGACCTTGTGGGGGCTGATCCAGCTCGCCAACAACAACCCGGTCGATGATTTTCGCGCTTATGCGGATGGCCGTTTCGCTCGCTGCAAGGCGTTGATGGAGACGCCGGAGTTTTCGCGGCATCTGGCAGCAATACACCGGGACTGAGCCTGGACTAACTCACGCCCTTCGGCACGTTTTCGGGCGGCACAGTGATCTCGACCACTTTCTGGCGATGGAAGATGAACAGGCCGGCGAGAACAACGATGGCCGAGCCGATCAGGATGCGCGGACCGGGAACGTCGCCGAAGAACACCAGGCCGAACACCACCGCCCACAGCAGCAGTGTGTAGTGCAGCGGCGCCAATGTCGAAGCCGGCGCCAGCTTGAGCGCCCTGGTGATCATCAGGTGGGCGCCGCAGGAGACGATACCGAGCAGCAGCATGGCGCCGAGATCGAGTGCCGACGGCGTCTGCCAGGCGCCGATGGTCAGCACACCGCCGACCAGCAGCGTGCCGATGGTTTGCCATGTCACCAGATTGGTGTCGCTGGTGCCACGCAGGCGGCGGTTGAGGATGATGGCGAAGGCGAAGGAGATGCTGCCTACCAGCGCAAAACCCGATGACAGCGAGAACGCCGCCGAGGACGGTTTCAGCATGATCAAAACGCCGCAGAAGCCGAGCAGGATCGCCATCCAGCGGCGCCAGCCGACCTTTTCGCCAAGCAGGAGGTGCGAGAGTGCCGCAACGTAGATCGGCCCGGCCATGTAGAAACTCATCACATCGGCAAGCGGCAGATAGACCACGGCGGCATAGAATAGCGCGGTGTCGAGCGTGGTCATCACCACCCGCAGCAGCTGCAGCTCCAGGCGTTCCATGCGAAACAGCTTGGCCGGGCCCTGATTGGCGATCATCGGGCCGAGCACGAAGAAGGCGCCGATAGAGCGGATCAGCACCACCTGGCCGACGGAGAAGCTGGCGACCAGCCACTTGCCCATGGCGTCGTTCAGCGCAAACAGGAAGTCGCCGGCCAGCATCAGCAGAATGCCGGCCAGAAGCACATTCCTGATCGTCGAATTCTGCGCCACGGGCTGCGTCATGCCGATCCCGATTCCTCCCTAGTTAGCCGCGTCGTAGACGGAAGCGGCGGCTTTGACGAGGAGAAAACCGGAAATCGGCAAGGCCAGCCTCGGGAATCGGCTGGGTCTGCGCGATTCAGTTCCCTTTTGGCTGCGGCCTGAGAATAATGGGCCGATAGATCACCGGCCTGTCCCAGGGGTCGAAAGCCGGGGTGCGTCTGAGCTCCGCACGCCGCTCCAGATCGATGCGCTGCAGACACTCGGCAAAGGCGTCATTCTTCTTGACGAAGCCGTAGGACCGGCATTTCGCTTCGTCGGCGGCGCGGCGGTCCTCTGCCGTCACCGTCGTGCAGCCGGTGCAAAGCACCGTCAACGCCACCGCCATCACAGTCTTGCGCCACATGGAATCCTCCTCGAATAAAAGTGGAGTCTTTATGTAGACTTATTTCCGGACGGGCGAAGCTCAGACCCTTGATGCAGATGCGGTGTCCTATTGGTCCTGATGCGAATGGTGCCGTCGGTTCACAAGTACCGGCCTTCCGTCGATGGACAGCCTGGTTTCCTGCTTCGTCCGCTCCGCCACCACCTTGCCCCTGGCGATGACGCACAGGCGTTCGGCGCGCAGGCGCAGGGCCTCCACCGGATTGCCGGCATCGAGGACGACCAGGCTGGCGCGCTTGCCGACCGCCAGGCCGAGATGATCGAGGCCCATGATCGCGGCATTGACGTTGGTGACCATGTCGAAGCAGCGCGCCATCTCCGCCGGGCTCGACATCTGAGCGACGTGCAGGCCCATGAAGGCGACATCGAGCATGTCGGCGGTGCCTAGCGAATACCAGGGATCGAGCACGCAATCCTGGCCCCAGCCGACGCGAATGCCGAGCGCCAGCATTTCCTTGACCCGAGTCAGGCCCCGGCGCTTCGGGAAGGTGTCGTGGCGGCCCTGCAGCATGATGTTGATCAGCGGATTGGGAATGACCGAGACGTCGGCCTCGGCGATCAGCGGCAGCAGCTTCGAGACATAGTAATTGTCCATCGAATGCATCGAGGTGAGGTGCGAACCGGCGACCTTGCCCTGCAGACCAAGGCGCTGCGTCTCATACGCAAGCTGTTCGATGTGACGCGACAGCGGATCATCGGTCTCGTCGCAATGCAGGTCGACCATCAGGCCGCGCCTGGCCGCGATCTCGCACAGCTCCGTTACCGAGCGCGTGCCGTCGGCCATGGTGCGCTCGAAATGCGGGATGCCGCCGACAATGTCGACGCCCATGTCGAGCGCGCGAATGGTGTTTTCACGCGCCGATGGAGCGCGATAAAACCCGTCCTGCGGGAAAGCGACCAGTTGCAGGTCGATATAGGGAGCGACCGTCTTCTTGACCTCGAGCAGCGCCTCGACCGCCAGCAGCCTGTCATCGCAGACATCGACATGGGTGCGGATTGCGAGTAGGCCCATCGACACCGCCCAGTCGCAATAGGCCAATGCGCGATCACGCACCGCCTCATGCGTCAAAAGCGGCTTCAACTCGCCCCATAGCGAAATGCCTTCGAGCAGTGTACCCGACGCATTGATGCGCGGAATGCCGTAGGAGAGCGTCGCGTCCATGTGGAAATGCGGATCGACGAAGGGCGGCGAGACCAGGTTGCCGCGGGCGTCGACCTCGGTCCGCGCAGGACCCTGCAGGGTGGGCTCGATCGCCGTGATCGTCTCACCGTTGATGCCGATGTCGGCAACCCTGCCATCAGGCAGTGTGCCGCCGCGAACGATAAGGTCGAAAGCCATCTGTCGTCATCCCGTCAAAAGAATCATCTGATAGTGCCGAGGCTGAAAATCGCATCCCGTCGATGCCGCTTGCAACAGCGGTTTGTCCGCGGCGGCCGCGGATGGTTCCATCCGGCCGCAACTCCCTCTATAAGCCGCCTTCGTTGTCCCGGTTTCAAGGATCCGCCGTTTGTTTCGTTTCTTCCGCTCGACGGAAAACCAGCGCCTCGTTGCGAGGTTGATCCGGGAATCCTTTTATCAGCACAGGTTTGGCTACGGCGCCGCGATCTTGTCGATGCTTGTGGTGGCCGCCACGACCGGCGCCAGCGCCTGGATTCTCAAAGAGATCACCGACGAATTCGTGGTCTTCAAGCGGATTGACCGCGTCAACCTGATTGCGGCGGGGGTCGCCACGATCTTCATTCTCAAGGGTCTCGCCAACTTCATCCAGGCTTATTTCATGAGCCGGGTCGGCAACGCCATCATCGCCGATCGCCAGCGCAAGATCTACGACCGCATCCTGGCGCAAGGCATCGAATTCTACCATTCGACCTCGTCGTCCGACCTGATCACACGCATGACCAACAATGCGCAGGCGGCGCGCAACGTGCTCGACCTCGTTGTCACGTCCTATGTGCGCGACCTGTTGTCGCTGGTTGTCCTGGTAGGAGTCATGGTCTGGCAGCAGCCAGCCTTGTCCATAATCTGCTTCGTCATCGGCCCCTTGGCTATCTACGGGGTCAACCGCATCCTCAAACGTGTTCGCAAGTTCGCCGCGATGGAGTTTCGCTCGGTCGGCCAGATCGTGCAGGTGATGCAGGAAACGGCAATCGGCGTGCGCGTCGTCAAATCCTTCAACCTCGAAGGCGCAATGCGCAACCGCATGTACAAGGCTGTGTCGGACGTCGAGAACCGGGCCAACAACATCGCGACGCTGGAGGCTGCGACAAGCCCGGTGATGGAGACGCTGGCCGGGCTGGCTATTGCCGGGGCCATCTTCGTCAGCGGCTTCCTGGTCTTGCAGGGCGGCCAGATGCCGGGAAACATCATGGCCTTCATCGGAGCGCTCCTGTTTGCCTATGAGCCGGCAAAGCGCCTTGCGCGCGTGCGCATATCGCTGGAAAGCGGTATTGTCGGCGTGCGCATGATGTTCGAGCTCGCCGAC
>NZ_RZQI01000008.1:0-22364 GCF_003998335.1 Mesorhizobium sp. M7A.F.Ca.CA.002.05.1.1
GAGCTCCCCGACCAGCCGCTGACTCTGGTCGAGAAGCCCGACGCGAAGCCGCTTCTGGCCGGACCGGGCGAGATCCAGTTTGACGCCGTCGACTTCGCTTATCAGAATGGGCCGCCGGTGCTGGACAGGTTCGATCTGACGCTTGCGCCCGGCAAGATGACGGCGCTGGTCGGGCCTTCCGGCGGCGGCAAGTCGACCGTTCTGAACTTGATCATGCGCATGTACGACCCGAAGAGCGGCAGGGTGCTGCTCGACGGCCAGGATATTTCCCATGCGACGCTCGCATCGCTGCGGGAAAAGATCGCCTATGTCAGCCAGGATACATTCCTGTTTGCCGGCACCATCATGCACAACATCCGGCTTGGGCGCGAGGGTGCGACCGACGAAGAGGTGATCGCCGCCGCCAAGGCGGCCAACGCCCATGACTTCATCAGCGCACAGGCGAAAGGCTACGAGACGGATGTGGGTGAGAATGGCGGCCTGCTATCGGGCGGCCAACGCCAACGGATCTCGATCGCACGCGCCATGCTGCGCAATGCCGAGATCCTGCTGCTGGACGAAGCGACCAGCGCGCTTGATGCCGAATCGGAAGCGCTGTTCCGCGACGCGCTGCAGCAATTGACGGAAGGCCGCACGACGATCGTCATCGCGCACCGTCTATCGACGGTGCACCAGGCAGACACGATCGTGGTGCTCGAAGCCGGCAAGGTGGTGGAAAGCGGCCCGCACAAGACCTTGCTCAAGCAGGGTGGGCTCTACCAGAAGCTTTATGAGTATCAGTTGATGCCGTAGCACACTCTTCCCTTCTCCCCTTGTGGGAGAAGGTGGATCGGCGCGCAGCGCCGAGACGGATGAGGGGTGTTCCAGCGGAATGAGGCGTTGGTGTTTTCTGGAACACCCCTCATCCGACCTCGCTTCGCGAGGCCACCTTCTCCCACAAGGGGAGAAGGAAGAACTGCTCTATTCCGGCACAAACCTCACCGCGCCCTTGGCCGCGCTGGTCGTCATGGCGGCATAGGCGCGCAAGGCGGTCGTCACCTTGCGCTTGCGCTTTTCCTCGGGCTTCCAGGCCAGGGCGCCCCTGGCCTCCATCGCCGCCCGGCGGGCAGCGAGTTCCGCCTCATCGACAGCCAGGCGGATGCTGCGGTTCGGGATGTCGATCTCGATCGTATCGCCCTCCTGCACCAGCCCGATCAGCCCGCCTTCGGCGGCTTCCGGCGACGCATGGCCGATCGACAGGCCCGACGTGCCTCCGGAGAAGCGGCCGTCGGTGACCAGAGCGCAGGCCTTGCCGAGCCCTTTCGACTTCAGATAGCTGGTCGGATAGAGCATTTCCTGCATGCCTGGGCCGCCGCGCGGCCCTTCATAGCGGATGACGACCACATCGCCGGCCTTGATCTCGTTGGACAGGATCGCCTTGACGCTCGAATCCTGGCTTTCGAAGACGCGGGCCGGGCCGGTGAACTTCAGGATCGATTCATCGACGCCGGCGGTCTTCACGATACAGCCGTCGAGAGCCAGATTGCCTTTCAGCACGGCGAGGCCGCCATCCCTGGAAAAGGGATGTTCGGTCGAGCGGATGACGCCTTTCTCGCGGTCGAGATCGAGTTCGTCCCAGCGGCGGTCCTGGCTGAAAGCGACCTGTGTCGGCACGCCACCAGGGGCGGCGAGGAAGAAATCGCGCACACTCTGGCTGGTCGTGCGGGAAATATCCCAATGGTCGAGCGCTTCGCCCAGCGTTCGCGTGTGCACCGTCGGCAGGTCGCGGTTGAGCAGGCCGGCATTGTCGAGCTGGCCGAGGATGGCCATGATACCGCCGGCGCGGTGCACGTCTTCCATGTGCACGTCGGACTTGGCCGGAGCAACCTTGCACAGCACCGGCACCTTGCGCGACAGCGCGTCGATGTCGTCCTGATCGAAATCGATTTCGCCCTCATGCGCGGCAGCCAGGATGTGCAGCACGGTGTTGGTCGAGCCGCCCATGGCGATGTCGAGCGTCATGGCGTTCTCGAAGGCGCCCTTCGAGGCAATGTTGCGCGGCAGAGCCGTCTCGTCATCCTGTTCGTAATAGCGCTGGGCGAGATCGACGATCAGGTGGCCGGCCTCGACGAACAGCCGTTTGCGGTCGGCATGCGTCGCCAATGTCGAGCCGTTGCCGGGCAGCGACAGGCCAAGCGCCTCGGTCAGGCAGTTCATCGAATTGGCAGTGAACATGCCCGAGCAGGAGCCGCAGGTCGGGCAGGCCGAGCGCTCGATGACCTTGACGTCCTCGTCGGAGACCCTGTCGTCGGCGGCCGCCACCATGGCATCGACCAGGTCGAGCGCCTGCGTCTTGCCGGCGAGCACCACCTTGCCGGCTTCCATCGGACCGCCGGAAACGAAGACGGTCGGGATGTTGAGGCGCAACGATGCCATCAGCATGCCGGGCGTGATCTTGTCGCAATTGGAGATGCAGACCATGGCGTCGGCACAGTGAGCATTGACCATGTATTCGACGGAATCGGCGATCAGCTCGCGCGACGGCAGCGAATAGAGCATGCCGTCATGGCCCATCGCGATGCCGTCGTCGACGGCGATGGTGTTGAATTCCTTGGCGACGCCGCCGGCCTTCTCGATCTCGCGCGCGACCAACTGGCCGAGATCCTTCAGATGGACATGGCCCGGCACGAACTGGGTGAAGGAGTTGACCACCGCGATGATCGGCTTGCCGAAATCCGAGTCCTTCATGCCGGTGGCGCGCCAGAGGCCGCGTGCGCCGGCCATGTTGCGGCCATGGGTGGTGGTGCGGGAGCGATAGGCAGGCATGTTTTTTCCTTGGTGGCTGGCCACAGCCAGGCATGGCGCGGCGGAGCTGAATTCGGACCGCAGGCGTTATAGACGCGCAAGCCCGGTCTGGCCACAATTTTGCAATGCGCCAGATTCTCTCAAAAAAATGCGTGGCACTGTCGGATGGCGCACTGCATGCCCGTCCTTGGGCAGACGACATGGAAATGGCACCGCGTTCGGAGTCAGCCGTTTCGCCGTAACGCAACCAAACAACCCGAGGAGCACGACATGCAAAAGATCACCACCTGCCTGTGGTTCGACGGCCAGGCCGAAGAGGCCATGAATTTCTACGTCTCCATCTTCAAGAATTCGAAGGTGCTGAGCGTGATGCGCTGGCCCGAGGGCCACGCCGATGAAGGCAAAGTGCTGGTGACCACGTTCGAACTCGACGGCGTGCAGTTCCAGGCGCTCAACGGCGGACCGCAGTTCAAGCACACCGAGGCGATGTCGCAGTCGATCGACTGCAAGACGCAGGAAGAGGTGGATTACTTCTGGGACAAGCTCATCGAAGGTGGCGGCCAACCGTCGCAATGCAGCTGGCTGAAGGATAAATTCGGCGTCTCCTGGCAGGTTGTGCCGGAGCAGCTGCCGCGCCTGCTGCTGGATCCGGACCGGGCCAAGGCCGGCCGCGTGATGTCAGCGATGATGCAGATGAGCAAGATCGACATCGCCAGGATCGAGGAAGCGGCGAGAGGATAGTCGAGGGTCGGCGCTGCCCCTCATCCGCCCTTCGGGCACCTTCTCCCCGTGAACGGGGAGAAGGGAAAACTGGCGCCTACGCCGCCTTGTCGCGGACCTGATAGTCCTTGATCGTGGCAAACTTGATCGCCTTCCAGCGTTCCGCTTCGTAGTTCAGCGAGAAAGCGTGCTGGGCGAGGAACACCGGATCATTGTCGAGGTCGCGGGCGATGTCACCGCGATGCGCCTCGATGAAGCGAAGCGTCTCGGCTTTGTCGTCGGCCGATATCCAGCGGCAGACTGAAAACCGCGACATCTCGAATTCGACCGGCAGCGTGTATTCGAAGTTCAGCCGTTCCTTCAGCACGTCGAGCTGCAGCGCGCCGACGACGCCGACGATGGCCGGCGAGCCATCCTCCGGCGAAAACAGCTGCACGACGCCCTCCTCTGCCATCTGGTGCAGCGCTTCCTTGAGTTTTTTCGCCTTCATCGCGTCGCCGAGGCGCACACGACGCAGGATTTCCGGGGCGAAATTCGGAACGCCGCGGAACAGTATCTCCTCGCCTTCGGTCAGCGTGTCGCCGATGCGCAGCGTGCCATGGTTGGGGATGCCGACGACATCACCGGCAAAAGCCTCGTCAGCGGTAACGCGGGTCCGGGCAAAGAAGAACTGCGGCGCCGACAACGACATCGGTTTTCCGGTGCGCACCAGCTTGGCCTTCATGCCGCGCTCGAGCTTACCCGAACAGACGCGGACGAAGGCAATGCGGTCGCGGTGATTGGGATCCATGTTGGCCTGGATCTTGAAGACGAAGGACGTCATCTTCTCTTCGGTCGCCTCGACCTTGCGGGTGTCCGCCTCCTGCGCGCGCGGCGGCGGTCCAAAAGCGCCGAGTGCCTCGATCAGGTCGCGCACGCCATAATTGCGCAGCGCCGAACCGAAATAGACCGGCGTCAGATGGCCCTCGCGGAAGGCTTCTATATCAAGGGGTCTGCACGCTTCTCGCGCGAGCTCCAGTTCCTCGATGAAGGCTTCGCGCTCGTTTTCCGGCAGCAGGCCGGCGACGCGGTTGGAATCGGGACCGTTGACCGGCGTGCGTTCTTTCTCCGCGTCGCCCCCGCGCACGGCATTCAGCGCCAGATGATAGGTGCCGGCAAAATTCTTGCCGCGGCCGATCGGCCAGGTGACGGGGGCAGTATCCAGCGCCAGCTTCTGTTCGATCTCGTCCAAAATCTCGAACGGATCGCGGCTTTCGCGGTCCATCTTGTTGATGAAGGTGATGATCGGAATGTCGCGCAGCCGGCAGACTTCGAACAGTTTCAGTGTGCGCGGCTCGATGCCCTTGGCGGCATCGATGACCATGACCGCCGAGTCGACCGCCGACAGCGTGCGGTAGGTGTCGTCGGCGAAATCCTCGTGGCCGGGCGTGTCGAGCAGGTTGAAGACATTGTCCTCATACTCGAAGGTCATCACCGAGGTGACGACCGAGATGCCGCGCTCGCGCTCGATCTTCATCCAGTCGGACCGCGTCTGGATCTTGTCCTTCTTGGCCTTGACCTCGCCGGCGAGCTGGATGGCGCCGCCGAACAGCAGCAGCTTTTCGGTGAGCGTCGTCTTGCCGGCGTCCGGGTGCGCGATGATCGCGAAGGTGCGGCGGCGTGCCACTTCTTCTTCTATTGCTTCGGGCATTCTCTGGGATTTCCGTGTGACAGGCCGGGCTTCTAGCAGCGCAGTGCCGGCCTGTCGACCGGTCCGGCGGCTCGGGCGCTGCTGATCGCCGCCTCACCGTCAGAGCATACAGCTCAGTCGTGCTGTGGCTCCGGCCAGTGCATTGCCGCATATTTTACGCTGCGCGATGTTGGCAAGCGGCTGCCGGGATGGCACTGGATGAACATCCCTCCGGATGACGAGGCAGAGGAGCAAGCATGACTGCGGCGAAACAAGTAATCGTCATCGGCGCCGGCATCATCGGTGCCTCCACCGCCTGGCATCTGAGCAGAGCGGGTGCGCAAGTGACGGTGATTGCCGACAGTGCTGCCGGTGGGGTGGCGACGCCAAATTCGTTCGCCTGGATCAACGCCAGCTGGGGCAATCCGGAGCCCTATTTCCGGCTGCGCACCCGCGCCATGGCCGAATGGTCGCGGCTGGCGCAGGACCTGCCCGACCTGCCGCTGAGCTGGTGCGGCGGCCTGTGCTGGGACTTACCGGCGGCCGACATGGAAACCTACGCCACGGAACATTCCGCCTGGGGCTATGGCATCAGCCAAGTCGACCGCGCCGGTGCAGCGCGCATCGAGCCCAATCTCACCGAGCTTCCGGATTTTGCCCTGCATGTTGCCGAAGAAGGTGTCGCAGAGCCCGTGGCCGCCGTCCGTGCCCTATTGGCAGACGCGAAGCGACATGGCGCGAAGACCATCTCCAGCACGGTGACGGCCCTGGTCCAGACCGGCGGCAGGATCACCGGTGTCGACACATCGCATGGCCTGATTGCATCGGACGAGGTGGTGGTCGCGGCCGGCGTTGGCTCGCCGGAGATCGCCGCGACCGCCGGGATCAACCTGCCGATCGAAACGCCGCCCGGCCTGATCGTCCATTCGCGACCGCACGAAAAGCTGCTCAACGGGCTGGTGCTGGCCGAGCGGCTGCACATGCGCCAGACGGCGGAAGGCCGCATCATCGCCGGCTCGGATTTTGGCGGAGCCGATCCGGGCATGGATGCCGAAGCCACCGCCCACGCCCTGTTTGCGGCCATGAAGGCCATGCTGCGCGACAGCGATGGGTTGGAACTCGATTTCCACACGGTCGGCTACCGGCCGACGCCGATCGACGGCTTTCCGATCATTGGCCGCGCCGAGGGCTTGGACGGTGTCTATGTCGCCGTCATGCATTCCGGCATCACGTTGGCGCCGGCCATCGGCCTGTTCGCCGCTCGGGAAATCCTCGACGGCGAGCGCGACCCCTTACTTGCCCCTTATGGATTGTCGCGTTTCGCTCAATAGGCGGGCGGACGCCGAAAGCCGCCGGTCAGTGGTTCGATTGCCCTGGCGATGCCGAGCAGCTGTGACTCCGACCAGCGTTTGCCGACCAGTTGCAAGCCGATCGGCAAGCCCTCGCTGCCCTGTCCGCATGGGATGGAAAGCGCCGGATGGCCGCTGTAGTTGAAGACGGCGCCATAGGCCGGCAGCATCCAGTAGCTCTGCTCCTTGCCGTCGACCGTGATCGGCGTGCCCGGCTCGCAATGCGGGAAGGCGGAAGTCATGGCGACCGGGCAGAGCAGCGCGTCATGGTTTTCGAAAAACCGGTCCCAGGCGAGAATGGACCTGTCGCGGCGGGCGAGTGCCTCGAACCAGCGCGAGACCGGTGTCGGCTCCTCCGGCGACTCCGGCTGCGCGGCCTCCAGCATCATGCCGATCAGCGCGCCGCCCTGCTCCAGATCGTGGTGCAGATCGAGTTTCGGCAGTTTTGCCTCCTCAACGAGGGCACCGGCCGATTGCAGCTGCCTTGCGAGGTTTTCGACTGCGGCGCTGATGTCGCCGGCCACCGGAAAGCCGGGAAAGGACGGCGCGAAGGCGATGCGCAATGTCCTAGGGTCGAGCTTCGGCATATCCTGGACCGGCACCGGAGCAAGATCGGTGTCGCTTCCATCCGGGCCGGCGATGATTTGATAAATCAGCGCCAAATCTTGCACGCTGCGCGCCAACGGCCCGAGGCAGGACATCAGCCGCACGCTGCGCGCGGCACCGCCGGGATCGGGGAAGGCACCGGCCAGCGAGACACGATGCTCCGTCGGCTTCAAGCCATAAACACCGCAAAAGGCGGCCGGCAGCCGGATCGAATCCTGCATGTCTGTGCCCACGTCGAACGGCGTCATCCCCAAGCAAATTGCCGCTGCCGCGCCTCCGCTGGAGCCTCCCGCCGTGCGCTGGAGATTCCATGGATTGTTGGTGCGGCCGAACAGCGGGTTGTTCGATTGCCAGTCCGAAAGCATGGCCGCGACATTGGTCTTGGCCATCAGCACGCCGCCGGCCGCTTTCAGTCTGATGACGACCGGGCTGTCCTGCTTGGCGACATAGTCGGCAAAGGGCGGGAAGCCGACCGTGGTCCTTATGCCTGACGTTTCGTGCATGTCTTTCAGCGTGAACGGCACGCCATGCAGAGGTCCGGGTGCGGCGCCGCGCGCCTGGGCAGCGTCCGCCTTCTTGGCACGCTCGCGGGCGCCTTCCCTGTCGAGCGAGATGACGGCATTCACCGCATGGTTGTGCGCATCGATTTGCGCCAGATAGGCGTCGAGTGCTTCCACGGCGGAGATTTTGCGCTTGGCGATGGCTGCAGCGAGATCGACGGTTGAGGAGAAGACGATGTCCATGAGGAATGCTCCGGCTTGGCCGCGCGTGCCTGACCAATTGGCGGAACGCGGCGCGATTTCAAGCGGAGTTGAGCATTCGGTATTCGCTAGTGCTTGATCGAAGTTGTGCTGCCGATGTCGGCACTCTACGGCGCCCCCCTCTGGCCTGCCGGCCTCTCCCCCTCAAGTGGGGAGATTGGATAGCGTCACGGCTTTCGCCAATCTTCAACGTTGCAAGAACGCGCGGTCGGCGAAGCTGCCAATCTCCCCACTTGAGGGGGAGATGTCCGGCAGGACAGAGGGGGGCGCTGGCCCGCGACTTTGCAGCATTTGCGATCCGGCGAAGAAACTTACCCGACCAGCGCCAGCTTTGCCGCCGCTGGAGCAAACGGGCGAATGCTGATGCCGTCCCGCGTCATCGTGACAAAACTCGATGGCGGGATCGCTTGCCAGTCGCCGCCCTCGCGGTCGAACGGCTCGGACACGATGCAGCGGCCGCCGCCCTTGCGCAAGACGGAGGTGTAGAGCGTCGGCGCGTGGGCGTCGGTGGCATAGCGCACCGCATGCAGCGCCTGTCCATCCGAGAAGGCGGCGGTGAGCTTCAGCGCTGGTTCGAGGCCGGCGCGGCGCGAGGCTTCGAGCACGCGGCTAGTGGCGCGGGACACCGCGCCTTGCGGATCGCCGGCCAACCCTTCGTCGATCATCAGCAGGAAAAAGAGTTCGGAATCGGTGGTGCCTTCGCGCTGGTCGAAGACGGCGTCTGACAGCGAATTCTCCAGCGCGCGGCGGATCTTCTCGAAGCCGCCGATCTGGCCGTTGTGCATGAACGACCAGGCGCCGGAGATGAACGGATGGCAATTCATGCGGCTGGTGGCGCCGCCGGTGGACGCCCGTACATGGGCGAGGAACAGGCCGGATTTGATCTGCCGGCACAGGCTTTTCAGATTGGGATCGGACCAGGCCGGCAGGATATCGCGATAGAGACCCGGCTCCGGGCGGTCGCCATACCAGGCAAGGCCGAAGCCGTCGCCATTGGTCGGCGATTTCGCTTCCTGGGCGCAATGGCTCTGGGCGATCAGCGAGTGACAGGGCGCCGTGAGGATGTCTTCGAGAAAGACCGCTTCACCGAGATAGGCCGCCCACCGGCACATCGCTTCTGTCGTCCTCTAGGCGCGATCCATAAGAGCCGCAGGCTCCTTGATCGCGTGTGTGCCTCTGTTGTGCGTCCGCTCATAAAGCTCGCGAACGATTCGGCTGGCGGTAGTTTCAAACAGAAACGGCAAGAAAGCGTGAACGAGCGCGGCGCCCGCCGCCATCAACAGGCGCGACGAAAACCAGGCGGCAAAACCCATGTGGCTGAAATAGGTTTCGCCGACCTTGGCCGGATGAGAGGTGAAAATCTTGGCGACCGACATGCTGGTTCCCCTTCAGCGCTTCAAGTTCCTGATATGAGTATCCTGACACGCTTCGCCGGTTCATCGGTCTCAAAATGTCCTTGTATTTCGGTGATCCTTGGGACAAAAATCCCACATGACGCTGGAAATTGACGAAATCGACCGGAAATTGCTCACTGAGCTGCAACGCGACGGCACGCTGTCGGTCGACCAGCTGTCGGAACGGGTGGCGCTGTCGCGCAATGCCTGCTGGCGCCGAGTGAGGCGGCTGGAAGAGGCTGGTGTCATCACCGGCAGGGTGGCACTGGTCGATGCCGAAAAGCTCGGGCTTGGCCTTTCCGTCTTCATCCTGATCCGCACGTCCAACCACGATCCGGAGTGGCTGCAGAAGTTCCGGGCGGCGGTGACCGGCTTTCCCGAGATCACCGGCGTCTACCGCATGTCCGGCGACCTCGATTATGTCTTGCGCGCCCGCGTCGCCGACGTGAAGGCCTATGACCGGCTCTACCAGCGGCTGATCGCCAAGGTGGCTCTGTCGGATGTGTCCGCTTCCTTCGTGATGGAGGAAATCAAGGAAACGACCGTCGTTCCGATGGAACTGCGGTAGTAGCGCTACGTTCGCGTTTGGCCGAAGCCTCCCCAACTTCGTCATACCAGGGCGGAGCAGCCGCGAAGCGGCGTCGCGGAGACCCTGGTATCCATGCCGTGACCTACCCAAGAGTGCAACGGCGCAGAACTCTGCACCGTCGTGACCCGTTGGAGTCGCGGCATGGATCCTCGGGTCTGCGCCGCGTCGCTACGCTCCTTGCTCGCCCGTGGATGACGAAGCATGGACGTTTTCGCCAATCACCAAGCATGCAATCCTTCAGCGCAACAAATCCATCAAAACTCCTGTGCCCGAAACCAGGTCACAGTGCCGCCCAAAAGAAAGCCGTTGATAGAATTACAGTCGAGTTGACCGAATCGCCGTTCGCGCCGATAGGATCGATTTTATGCGCGCAGCCCTTCAAACTCCCTCCGTCATCGGTCCGACCGTCGGCTTCGTCAGGTTGCCGCATGCTGAAGGACTTCCCCTTCCCGCCTATGAAAGCACTGGTGCCGCCGGCATGGATCTGCGCGCCGCGGTGCCGGACGACCGGCCGCTGCTGATCCTTCCGGGAAAGCGCGCTCTGGTGCCGACCGGGCTGATCCTGGAAATTCCGGAAGGCATGGAGGGCCAGGTGCGGCCGCGCTCCGGACTTGCTTTCAAGCACGGCCTGACCGTCCTCAACACGCCCGGCACCATCGACAGCGATTATCGCGGCGAGGTGAAGGTGCTGCTGATCAATCTCGGCGACGAGGACTTTGCCGTGACGCGCGGCATGCGCATCGCCCAGATCATCTTCGCTGCGGTGGCCCAGGCGACCGTGGAAGAGCGCAGTCTGGCCGGTGGTACGGCGCGTGGCGCGGGCGGGTTCGGATCGACCGGCACCGCCTGATGTCTGAACTGCCTAAGCTTGTCATCTTCGACTGCGACGGGATTCTGGTCGATACAGAGAATTTGGCCAATCGGCGTCTCGCCGAATGGCTGACCGCTGCCGGCTATCCGACAAGCTTCGAATATTGCCGCAAGAATTTCTCCGGCCGCAGCATGGCGTCGGTGCAGAAAGAGATCGAAGAAGAGACCAGCGTCAGGCTCGGCGCCGGTTTCGTCGATCGCTGGAACGCCGGCCTGCCGGACCTGTTTGCCCACGGCGTCGAAGCGATCCCCTACGTCCGCGAGTTCGTCGAAGCCGTGCGTTCAGCCGGTATCGCCTATTGCGTCGCCACCTCGGCCCGGGTGTCGAAGATGCACATCACGCTTGGCCAGACCGGGCTGCTGCCGCTGTTCGAACACGCGATGTTTTCCTCGACCATGGTCAGCCGTGGCAAGCCGTTCCCGGACCTGTTCCTGCATGCGGCCAAGACCATGGGCTTCGCGCCTGCCGACTGCATCGTCATCGAGGACAGCGTCGCCGGCACGCAGGCCGGGATCGCCGCCGGCATGCGGGTGTTTTCCTACCATGCCGATCCCTATTCCGACCGCGCCGGCCTGATCCAGGCCGGCGGCATCCTGTTCGACGACATGCGCGAGCTGGCCGGGCTGGTGCCGATCCACTGACCTGATCTTCAGCCTGCAGCTGTACGCCTCGATTGTCCGTGCTAGCTTGGCACCGCCAACTCGAGGCCACGCATGAACCCCAGCCTGCTCCGCCTCATCCTCGCCTTGATGCTGGCGCCGTTTCTATGGACCGCGGCCGGCGCGCAAGCCATCAGCTTTCCGGAGCTCGGCAGCGCTCTGCCCGGCCGCACGGATGTCACCTATCTCGACCTCGCGAGGATGGTCATTCCGGATCTCGCTGCGGACAAGGACGGCTTCTATAGGGGTGGGTTGCCGATCGAGATGCGTCATATCGAGGGACCGGACGGCGGCGGTTCGCCGCCCGAGACTTCGGGCTTTTCCAATGCCGCGGTGCTCGCCATCAAGGCCGGCGGCAAGGATCGGCTGACCATGCTGTTCGACCTTGGCGATTCTCCCGACAGCGCCGAAGGCTATGCTGTGCTGGCGCTCTACGACATCACGGCCAAGCCGAAGCTGCTCGACGCCGTCAATGTCGCGCTCGACCGCGGCACCTATTTCCGCGAACCGGGCAAGCTTTCCGTCGGCGCCAACGATGACGTCCTCATCACCATGAGCGCGCATTTCAATTCGAGCCAGAACTATGTGATCACGCCGCTGATCATGATCCGCGACGACAAGTTCGAACCGATCGACATGATCTATACGTTCGATGAAAACCTGTGCGCCTACAGCCGCAAGCAGGATGTAGCTTTTCAGGGCATTGCCGATGGTCAGCCTTATGCCGCCATCAAGGTGACCGTGACCGACTCTACTGTGCTGAACGGCGAAAGCTGCGACGACACTCCGCCCAGACCAGAGTCCCACGAGATCTCCGTCACCTATCACTGGGACAAGAAGACATCGCGCTACACCAAGGATTCCGACGCGCTGGACAAATTGGCAGGAGAGAACGCCAATCGCTTCTGAACCAACCGCATTCGTTTGCCCGGTCAAATCGGGCAGGATAAAATCCGCTTAGCCACACCGCACATGATGGGGGAACTACCATGGACAAGGGCAAGATCTTTCGCGACCTGCATGCCTCGACCTTCGTCATGCCCAATCCCTGGGATATTGGCACGACGAAGCTGCTGGCCTCGTTCGGTTTCACGGCGCTGGCGACGACCAGCGCCGGCTTTGCTTTTTCACGCGGCCTGCCGGATGGCGCCGTGACCTTCGACCAGATGATCCACCATTGCCGCGAGGTGACGGCGGCGACCAGCCTGCCTGTCTCCGCCGACCTCGAGAAAGGCAAGGGCGACAGCGCCGAGCAGGCCGCCGAAACCATCTTCGCGGCGGAAGCGGCCGGTCTTGCCGGCTGCTCGATCGAGGACCACACCGGCGATCCGGACAAGCCGATCTATGATTTCGCGCACGCCGTCGAGCGCGTTGCGGCGGCGGCGGAGGCGGCGCGAGCGCTGAAGCGCGATTTCGTCTTCACGGCGCGGGCTGAGAATTTCCTGTGGGGCAAGTCCGACCTCGACGACACCATCAAGCGGCTGCAGGCGTTCGAGAAGGCCGGCGCCGACGTGCTCTATGCGCCCGGTATCGGCGACGTCGAGATGATCCGCACGCTCTGCTCGGCGGTCAGCAAGCCGGTCAATGTCATGGCAAAGCCTGGCTTCACCATCGCCGACCTCGCCATGGCCGGCGTCAAGCGCATCTCGCTCGGGCCGTGGCTGACCAATTTCGCCTATGGCATGCTGGAAACGGCGGCGCGCGAGATCCAGCAGGACGGCACCTTCGGCTTCACCCGCGCCGCCATGCCGTTCGGCAAATTGCAAGCCCTCTTCGGCAAGTCTTCAGCTTGAACGGGGCCCATCGCATGACGCTTACCGTCGTCGATATGCATACCGGCGGCGAGCCGCTCAGGATCGTCACCGGCGGCTATCCCAGTGTCCCCAAGGGCACGATCCTGGAAAAGCGCGCCTATGTGCGCGACCATCTCGATCATCTCAGGAAGATCCTGATGTTCGAGCCGCGCGGCCATTACGACATGTATGGCGCCTTGCTGGTCGAACCCGACCTGCCCGGCGCCGACCTCGCCGTGCTGTTCATGCACAATGAGGGCTATTCGACGATGTGCGGCCACGCCATCGTCGCGCTCGGCCGCTACGCCGTAGATGAAGGATTGGTGGCGAAACAGGAACCAATCACGACAGTCAATATCGAGGCGCCGTGTGGGCTGGTCGTCGCCTCGGTCGAGGTCAGGGACGGCAAGGCCGGTGCGGTGTCGTTCGAAAGCGTGCCGGCGTTCCTGTTCGCCGGCGGGCAGACGATAGAGCTGGCGGGCCACGGCACGATCGGCTTCGACGTCGCCTATGGCGGCGCTTTCTACGCGCTGGCCGATTGTCACCAATTCGGGCTCGAATTCGCCAAAAGCCGGGTGCGCGATTTCGTCGATGCGGCAACGGCGCTGACGGACAGGCTCAAGGCCGAATTTCCGCTGTCGCATCCCGACCATGCCGACCTTGCCTTCCTCTACGGCACCATCCTGACCGATGGCCGCGATGCTTTTTCCGATGAGGTGACCAAGAACATCTGCGTCTTCGCCGAGGCGGAGGTCGACCGCTCGCCGACCGGTTCCGGCGTCACCGCGAGGCTGGCAGCCATGCATGCCAAGGGCGAGATCGCGATCGGACAGACGCGCACATTCGAAAGCATTGCCGGCTCGCGTTTTTCGGGAGCCGTGGTGCGGACTGCGAAGGCTGGCCCGCACGGGGCGATCATCGCCCGCGTCGGCGGCCGCGCCTATTATAGTGGCAGGACGGAGTTTATCGTCGAAGCGGACGACGAGCTCGGACGCGGATTCCTGTTGCGCTGAAGAAAATGCTCAGCGGCGCGAGGAGCGAGCCACTTCCCGCACCGAGATCGCCTTGTGCAGATGCACCATCACGGCGGCGGCGAAGAGCGGCGTCAGCAGGTTGAGCAACGGCACGGCGAGGAAAGCCGCGATGAGCAGCCCGGCGAGAAACACCGTGCCGGCATAGTGCCTGCGCAAGGCCCTGGCCTCTTCTTCCCCGCGAAAGCGCATGGCAGCGAATTCGAAGAACTCGCGCCCGAGCAGATAGCCGTTGACGATAAAGAAGGCGGCTATGTTGACGCCCGGCACCAGCAGAAGCAGCAGGGCGACGATGTTGCCGAGAATGACGACGCCGAGGAATCGCGCCGACAGCACCAGCGAGCGCAGCGCCGGCATGGCGCGACCGGTCGGATCGCCGGGATAGTCGGTGCGCTCGACCACTTCGGCGATATCGTCGAGGAACAGGCCGGCGACAACAGCCGTCACCGGCGCGATGAGCAATGCCATGCCGAAGGCAAGCGCTATCGCGGCGATGATGCCACCCAGCCAGCCGGCCCAGGACGGTATGCCGGGCAACAGCGTCTGCAGCCACGGCAGGGCGAGCCACTCGACGAGGCTGGTCAGGCCGAACCACAAGGCGACAAGCGCCAGCAGCGTCAGACCCAATGTCTTGAGGAACACGGCCCGAAAGGGAGGCGAGAGCAGCTCGAGGGCCGCAGTGCGGGCAGCGTCGAAAATCACCGTGCTTTACCCCCAGGTCACACCAGACACCGTCGAAAAGGCGGATGCTTCCGAGATAAGCAGAGCACGGCATGAGCGCAAGCAGGCCGGTTCTTTTGCTTTGACGCAATCCCCAATGCGCTTTTCCCGGGAAAACCGCTTCACACTTGTCCTGGAATTGCTCTACCGCGCAAATGCTGGCTTTCGAACCGGAATGGTCATGGCGGCGACCCCAGCCACGACAAAACCCATGCCCAGCCATGCCGTCGAGCCTAGGCTTTCGCCGAGGAAAAGGGCGCCGATGCCGACGCCGATCGGCACCCGCAGATAGGCCTGCGAGGTGGTGCCGACCGAACCCAACGTGTGGATGAGGCGGAAATAGATGACGAAGGCCAATGCGGTGGAAAACACCGACAGGCCGAGCAGGGCCAGAATCGACGCCGTTGAAGGCGCCAGCGTCCACGGCTGGTCGAACACCAGACTGAGGGGCACGAGGATGACGGCGCCGCACAGCATCGAACCGGCGGCAGGCAGCATCGGATCGAGACCCTTGAAGCCGCGGCCGAAAATGGCGGCCCCGGCATAGCAGATTGTTGCCGCTACGATGGCCAACTGCGCCCACAACTCGTGACCGAGGCCACCCAGTGCCTGCGTGCCGATGATGAGGCAGATGCCGGCAATGCCGGCGCCCACGCCAATCAGCTTGCGCAGCGTGACCGGCTCGTGGCGGGTGATGAGCGCTGTCAAGAGGAAGGTGAAGATCGGCGAGGTCGCATTCAGGATGGTGGCGAGGCCGGCATCGACCGAACGTTCCGCCGCGGCGATCAGGGTGAACGGGATGACGCTGTTGAGGCAGGCCTGGAAGGCGAAGCGGCGCCAGCTTGCCGCATCGCCCGGCATGGCGAGCCCGCGCCAGCGGAGGATGGCAAACAAGATACCACCGGCAATCAGGGTGCGGGCGGCGATGAAGGTGACCGGCGGGATGGTTTCGACGCCAATCTTGATGAAGGTGTAGGAGGCGCCCCAGAGCACCGCCAGCACGACGAGCAGCGCAAGGTCGGTGGTCATGTCGTTCTTTGCAGGCTCGTTCTTTGTCGGCATGGCTCGCCTTCAAACGGGATCGGGTGAGCCATGCTTGTAGGCGGTCCGGTGATGAAATGCTTCGGCCACGGTCGAATTGTCATAGCGCCTCGCGGCTGATGCGCCTTTTGCCTGTTCCGCCAAAGTTGCGTGTCACGCCCTAGGCAAACCGGTTTCAAATCGCTAGACCCGCGCCGGACCGGCGTGGCAAGAAGCCGGCTCGGGTTTTGGCGGAGATTTTGATGCCGGATTATGACGTGCTTTGCATCGGCAATGCCATTGTCGACATCATCGCCCAGTGCGACGAGGAGTTCCTCGAGACCAACGGCATCATCAAGGGCGCGATGAACCTCATCGACACACAGCGCGCCGAACTGCTCTACAGCCGCATGGGGCCGGCGATCGAGGCGTCCGGCGGCAGCGCCGGCAACACGGCGGCCGGCGTCGCCAGCTTCGGCGGCCGCGCCGCCTTCTTCGGCAAGGTCTCCAACGATGCGCTTGGCGAAATCTACGCGCACGACATCCATGCGCAGGGCGTCGCCTTCGACACCATACCGCTCAAGGGTGAGCCGACGACGGCGCGCTCGATGATCTTCGTCACGCCCGACGGCGAGCGCTCGATGAACACCTATCTCGGCGCCTGCGTCGAGCTTGGCCCTGAGGATGTCGAAGCCGACAAGGCGTCTGGCGCCAAGGTCACCTATTTCGAAGGCTATCTGTGGGACCCGCCGCGCGCCAAGGAGGCAATCCGCCAGACGGCGAAGCTGGCGCACGCAGCAGGCCGAGAAGTGTCGATGACACTGTCGGATTCGTTCTGCGTCGACCGCTACCGCGACGAATTCCTCGACCTGATGCGCTCGGGCACGGTCGACATCGTCTTTGCCAACAGCCACGAGATCAAGTCGCTCTACCAGACATCGTCGTTCGACGAGGCGCTGGCCCAGATCCGCAAGGATTGCCGGATCGCCGCCGTCACCCGCTCGGAAAAAGGCTCGGTGATCGTGCGCGGCGACGAGACCGTGGTGATCAAGGCGACCGCCATCAAGGAACTGGTCGACACGACGGGCGCCGGCGATCTCTATGCCGCCGGCTTCCTGCATGGCTACACGCAAGGCCGCGACCTGCAGACTTGCGGCGACCTTGGCTCACTGGCGGCCGGCTTGGTGATCCAGCAGATCGGCCCCAGGCCACGGCAGAATCTGCGCCGCGAGGCTGAGCAGGCGGGGTTGCTGTAGGGAAAGCTCTTCCCTTCTCCCCCTGTGGGAGAAGGTGTCGCCGAAGGCGACGGATGAGGGGTGCTCCAGCTTGGCACTGACGGTACTCCGTCCAACACCCCTCAACCGTCTTGGCGCTGCGCGCCAATCCACCTTCTCCCACAGGGGGAGAAGGGAAGGCCGCCTCCGCCCCTCACCGTCGCGCGGCTGTCATACATCGCACCTACACGCAATCCGGGCGTCCCGCGACTGACATTTCGGTGCGCCCTCAGCCAGTTGGGGTGTCAAGAAATGCTAGACAGCATGCTGTCGGGCGGCCGGATTCGTTGCCGTCGCGATTTCCGCTTTCCGCTCTAGAGATTCAACAGCCGGCCGCAGCTGTGGGAGGAGAGCGCGGCCCAGAAGACAGATGTATGAACAGATTTCAGCTCCAGGGCCTCAAGCAGGACGACTTCGCCGAGATGGTCGCCGAAGACGTCGAACGCGCGCTTGCCCACTATGACGAGGCCATCAACAAGCCCACCATGGTCTCGGTCGGCAAAATCGCCGGCAGCATAGCGTCCGCCGTCACCTTGCTGTCACCGAAGCACCAGCGCGCTATCGACGCCATCCATGCCGACCTGCCCGGCCTGGCCTCGAAATTCGTGCGCGCGCTGGCGGCGGAAGCCGCGCGCCGCAGCGAAGCCGGTATAGCCGGCGTGATCAATCCGCCGACGACCCCATTGATCGATGTCGAGCCTCCTTCGCTGCCAAAATCCGACGATCTCGAATCGATGCTGATCGAGGACTGGGCGGGCCGCGTCGCCGGCTCGACCTATCTGGAAGAGAATTTGCGTATCGCCCGCTCGACCCTGCACCGCTGGCAGCGGCGGGGCGAGGTCATCGCCTTGCGCAAGGGCGGCCGCAAACATGTCTTCCCGCTGGCGCAGTTCGTCGATGGACGGCCGGTTGCAGGCATTCGCGACGTGCTGTCGCTGATCACCAATCCAAGGCTCGCATGGCTGTGGCTGACGCGGCCCTCGGCGCAACTCGACGGGCGCGTCCCGATCGACTTGCTGCGGCAGGATCAGGTGGACGAGGTCGTCGAGGCTGCGCGCGTGTTCGCGCCGGGCTGAACGCCTCCCGGACTCACCGCTAAGGCTCGCCGCTCAAGTCCCCGCCGTATAGGCCGCGATCGCCGCCATGTTGACGATGTCCGAGTCCTTGGCATTCAGCGACACGATCTGCACCGGCTTGTTCAGCCCGACCAGCAGCGGGCCGATCACCGTCGAGCCGCCGAGTTCCTGCAGCATCTTGGTCGAGATCGAAGCCGAGTGGAACGCCGGCATGATCAGCACATTGGCCGGGCCGGTCAGCCTTATGAACGGATATTGCGCCATGGCCCGCGCGTTGAGCGCCACGTCGGCGGCCATTTCGCCGTCATATTCGAAATCGACGCGGCGCTTGTCGAGGATGCGCACCGCTTCCTGGACGCGTTCGGAGCGCTCGCCCTGTGGATGGCCGAAGGTGGAATAGGCGAGCATGGCGAGCCTCGGCTCATAACCCATGCGGCGGGCAAAGCCCGCGGCCTCCTCGGCGATGTCGGCGATCTGCTCGGCATTCGGCATATCGTGCACGGCGGTGTCGGCGACCAGCACGGTCTTGCCTCGCGCCAGCACGATCGAGACGCCGATGACGCGGTGGCCGGGCTTGGCGTCGATGACGCGGCGGATGTCGTCGAGCGCGGTCGAATAGTTGCGGGTGACACCGGTGACGATGCCGTCGGCGTCGCCCAGCGCCACCATGCAGGCGGCAAAGTGGTTGCGGTCGTTGTTGATCAGCCGCTGGCAGTCGCGGAACAGGAAGCCTTTGCGCTGCATGCGCTCGTAGAGATAGTCGGTGTAGATGCCGTTGCGGCGCGACAGCCTTGCATTGATGATCTCGATGCCTTGCTTGTTGAGGTCGATGCCGGCGTGCTTGGCGTTCTCCTTGATGACGTCGTCGCGTCCGAGCAGGATGGCGGTGCCGAGCCGCTGGTTCACATAGGAGACGGCGGCGCGCATGACCTGCTCCTCCTCGCCCTCGGCGAAAACGATGCGCTTGGGCTGGCGGCGCACGCGGTCGTAGATGCGCTGCAGGGTCGAGGCGATCGGGTCGCGGCGGGCCGACAGCTCCTGCGCGTAACGGTCGAGATCGAGGATCGGCTTGCGGGCGACGCCTGAGTCCATCGCCGCCTTGGCGACCGCGATCGGGATGGCCGAGATCAGGCGCGGGTCGAACGGCACCGGGATGATGTAGTTGGGGCCGAATTTCGGCCGGTTGCCCTGATAAGCGGCGGCGACATCGTCGGGCACATCCTGGCGCGCCAATGCCGCCAGCGCCTGCGCGGCGGCGATCTTCATGTCGTCATTGATGGTGGTTGCCCTGACATCAAGCGCGCCGCGGAAGATGTAGGGAAAGCCGAGCACGTTGTTGACCTGGTTGGGATAATCAGAACGCCCGGTGGCCATGATGGCGTCGGTGCGGATCTCGGCGACCTCCTCCGGCGTGATTTCCGGGTCGGGATTGGCCATGGCGAAGATGATCGGGTTCTTGGCCATCGACTGCACCATGGCAGTGGTCAGCGCGCCCTTGGCGGAGAGGCCGAGGAAGACGTCGGCGCCATCGAGTGCCTCGGCGAGGCTGCGCGCCTCGGTCTTGACCGCATGCGCCGATTTCCACTGGTTCATGCCTTCGGTGCGGCCTTGGAAAACGACGCCCTTCGTGTCGCACAGGATGATGTTTTCCGGCGCAAAGCCCATCGCCTTCATCAGCTCGATGCAGGCGATGCCGGCCGCACCAGCGCCGTTGCAGACCATTTTTGTGGTCTTCATGTCGCGACCGGTGATCTCCAGCGCGTTGATCAGGCCGGCGGCCGAGATGATCGCGGTGCCGTGCTGGTCGTCGTGAAAGACGGGAATGTCCATCAATTCGCGCAGGCGCTGCTCGATGATGAAGCACTCCGGCGCCTTGATGTCCTCGAGGTTGATGCCGCCGAAAGAGGGCCCGAGGAACCGCACGCAGTTGATGAATTCGTCGGCGTCCTCGGTGTCGACCTCGAGGTCGATGGAATCGACATCGGCGAAGCGCTTGAACAGCACCGCCTTGCCCTCCATCACCGGCTTGGAGGCCAGCGCGCCGAGATTGCCTAGACCGAGGATGGCCGTGCCGTTGGAGATGACGGCGACCATGTTGCCGCGCGTCGTGTAGTCGAAGGCGCGCGAGGGGTCTTCGGCGATGGCCAGGACCGGAACCGCGACACCAGGCGAATAGGCGAGGCTGAGGTCGCGTTGCGTCGCCATCGGCTTGGTGGCGACGACCTCCAGCTTGCCCGGCCGACCCATGGCGTGGAATTCGAGCGCTTCCTGCGCACTGACGGACGGACCGCTGTTCTCGGTTTTCCTGGCCATGATGTTCTTGATTTCCTCACCGGTGCAGCACCTCCTTGAAGCGGGTGCTTTGTTTCGGTCCGAATTAAGACCACGCGCCGCCGCGTGTAAACCGCCCGCGCGCTGGAATCGCGGTCCGCATCGGCAATTGCGGACAAGCTGCCGTCCCGTCGTCCCCCGTTTTTCGAAGCGCCGGCATTAAACCGCATCATCACATCTGCTAGCGTGCCGCGCATGAACATGCACAGCCCGAACGAGCCAGACGCCCCCGAGGCGATGACGCCGGCGCCGACCGTCCACGCCGGCGCCACGCCGATGATCGAGCAATTTATCGAGATCAAGGCGGCGAACCCCGATTCGCTGCTGTTCTATCGCATGGGCGATTTCTACGAGCTGTTCTTCGACGATGCCGAGAAGGCGAGCCGGGCGCTCGGCATCGTGCTGACCAAGCGCGGCAAGTATCAAGGGCTCGACATCCCGATGTGCGGGGTGCCGGTGCATGCCGCCGACGACTATCTGCAAAAGCTGATCGGCCAGGGTTTCCGCGTCGCCGTCTGCGAACAGATCGAGGATCCGGCCGAGGCCAAGAAACGCGGCGGCAAATCGGTGGTGCGCCGCGACGTCGTGCGGCTGGTGACACCGGGCACCATCACCGAGGACAAATTGCTGGCGCCCTCGGAATCGAGTTTCCTGATGGCGCTGGGGCGGGTGAAGGGCGGAGCCGATCACAGTTTCGCGCTGGCCTGGATCGACATCTCGACCGGCGCCTTCCGCGTCACCGATACCACCGCCGACCGGCTGCTGGCCGACATCTTCCGAGTCGATCCGCGCGAGCTGATCGTCGCCGAGCCGGTGTTCCACGATCCGGAGTTGAAGCCGGTGTTCGACGTGCTCGGCCGCGTCGCCAGCCCGCAGCCGCCGTCGCTGTTTGATTCGGCATCGGCCACGGGACGCATCGCCCGCTTCTTCGATGTGGCGACACCGGATAGCTTTGGCGCCTTTTCGCGCGCCGAACTGTCGGCGATCTCCGGCGCCATCGCCTATGTCGAGAAGACGCAGAAGGCCGAGCGCCCGCCGCTGTCGCGGCCCGAGCGCGAAGAGCAGGGCTCGACCCTGTTCATCGATCCGGCGACACGCGGCAATCTGGAACTGCTGCGCACACTGTCGGGCAGCCGCGAAGGGTCGCTGTTCAAGGCGATCGACCGCACGGTGACCGGCGGCGGCGCAAGGCTGCTCGCCGACCGGCTGATGGCGCCGCTGACCGATCCCGCGGCCATCGGCGCCAGGCTGGATTCGGTGTCGTTCTTCCGTTCCGAAACGCGGCTCTGCCAAGCGGTGCGGTCGAGCCTGAAGAGCGTTGCCGACATGCCGCGCGCACTGTCGAGGCTGGCGCTCAACCGGGGTGGGCCGCGCGACCTTGGCGCGCTGCGCGCCGGCTTCGAGGCAGCAGGCGCGATCGCCGAAATCTTTGCCGCCACCGCCCTGCCCCCGGAACTTGCGGCGGCATTGGCCGCCATCCATGCTCTGCCCCAGGCGCTGGCCCAGCATCTGACGCAGGCGCTTGGCGACGAACTGCCGCTGCTCAAGCGCGATGGCGGCTTCTTGCGCGGCGGCTACCATGCCGATCTCGACGAGATGCGAGCGCTGCGCGACGAATCGCGAAAGGTGATCGCCGGGCTGGAGCGCTCGCTGATCGACGAGACCGGCATCCGCTCGCTGAAAATCCGGCACAATAATGTGCTTGGCTACTATATCG
>NZ_RZQI01000901.1:0-2380 GCF_003998335.1 Mesorhizobium sp. M7A.F.Ca.CA.002.05.1.1
GTGCTGGCCGGGCTCGGCGCGCTAAAGGGGCCGCTGCATGGCGGGGCGCCCGGTCCGGTGATCGAGATGCTGGATGCGATCCAGGCGCATGGCGATGCCGCCGGCTGGCTTCGCGACGAGATCTCGCACGGCAGGCGCATCATGGGTTTCGGGCACCGCATCTACCGTGTGCGCGATCCGCGCGCCGATGTGCTGAAGGCCGTCGTGCGGCAACTCGGCGGCGAGGGCGAAACCGGCCGCCGGCTGGCATTCGCGGAGACAGTGGAACAGGTAGCGCTCGACGTGCTGCGGATCGCCAAGCCGTCGCGCTCGCTGCAGACCAATGTCGAGTTCTACACCGCGCTGCTGTTGGAGGCGGCGGGCTTTCCGCCACAAACCTTCAGCAATGTCTTTGCCGCTGGGCGCGTCGCCGGCTGGATCGCGCATGCGCGCGAACAGCAGACGACCGGGCGGCTGATCCGCCCGCAGTCGCACTATGTCGGGCCGGTGCCGGAGCTGGCTGCCTGAGGCTTATCGGCGCCTGGCGAGCGACCGGCGATCCAAACGATATCCTCCTGGTGAGCGGCCGTGTGGCCGCTCATGACGAAAATTTCATCTCCTCAAAAATTCTGGCCGCTGTTATTGCGTCGCATTGAGCATATATGCTGCAGTGCAACATAAGCTCGCTCTTGCCGCAACCAGAGGACTCCGCCCTTGGCCGCCAGAAAAACCGCAGTCATCACCGGCTCCACATCGGGCATTGGCCTGGCCATCGCCCAGGCGTTGGCGGCCGAAGGCCATAATGTCGTCGTCAACTCTTTCTCCGACACGGCCGCCGACCACGCCATCACTGATGCGATCGCCAAACACCACGGGGTGAAAACCGCCTACATCAAGGCGGACATGTCGAAACCGGCGGAATGCCGGGCGCTTGTCGCCAAGGCGGCTGAGACATTCGGATCGGTCGATATCCTCGTCAACAATGCCGGCATCCAGCATGTCGCGCCGGTTGAGGACTTTCCGATCGAGAAATGGGACGCCATCATCGCCATCAACCTGTCGTCGGCGTTCCACACCATTGCAGCCGCGATCCCGCTGATGAAGGAGGCCGGCGGTGGCCGGATCGTCAACATCGCCTCGGCGCACGGCCTGGTCGCGTCGCCGTTCAAATCGGCCTATGTCTCGGCGAAGCATGGCATCATGGGTTTGACCAAGACCGTTGCACTCGAACTGGCGCGTGAAAAAATTACCTGCAACGCCATCTGCCCCGGATATGTGCTGACGCCGCTGGTCGAGGCGCAGATCCCCGACCAGATGAAAGCCCATCAGATGGATCGCGAGACCGTCATCCGTGAGGTCATGCTGGACAAGCAGCCGACCAAGGAATTCGTCACGGTGGAGCAGATCGCGGCAGCGGCGGTGTTCCTGTGCTCGGACGCGGCAGCGCAGGTCAACGGCACGCATCTCTCGGTCGATGGCGGCTGGACCGCCGCGTGAGGCGCAAAATCTTCTCATCTATCCAAAACGAACCAAGGACGACGCCATGACCAAAAACGGCAAGGCGGAGGAGACAAAGAAGAAGATCAACATCGCGCTTCAGGGCGGCGGCTCGCACGGGGCCTTTTCCTGGGGTGTGCTCGACCGCCTGCTGGAGGACGGACGGCTGGAGATATCAGCAGTGTCCGGCACCAGCGCCGGCGCCATGAACGCAGTGGCGCTGGCCGACGGATATGTGCGCGGAGGTGTCGAGGGAGCGCGGCAGAAACTTGACGATTTCTGGCGCGCGGTGGCGGCCAAGGGCCGGTTCAGCCCGGTACACCGCATGCCGTGGGATGTCGCCTGGGGCAACTGGTCGATCGAGAATACGCCTGGCTATGTCTTCTTCGACACCATGTCGCGGGTGTTCTCGCCCTATGTCGCCAATCCGCTCGGCTTCAACCCGCTGCGCGACGTGGTTCAGCAGGAGATCGATTTCGACAATGTCCGCGCCTGCAAGTCAATGGAACTGTTCATCTCGGCGACCAATGTCGAGACCGGACAGTTGCGCGTCTTTTCCGATGGCGAGATCGACCTCGACACGGTGATGGCCTCGGCCTGCCTGCCGCAACTGTTCCGTGCTGTCGAGATCAAGGGGGTGCCCTATTGGGATGGCGGCTATGGCGGCAACCCGGCGCTTTATCCGTTCTTCAAGACGGCTGCGACCGAGGACGTGCTTCTGGTGCAGATCAATCCGGTGGTGCGGGAGGGAACACCAAGAAGCGCCAACGAGATCCAGAACCGCATCGACGAGATCGCCTTCAACGCCGGGTTGCTGCGCGAATTCCGCTCGATCGCCTTCGTCAAGGAACTGATCGCCGCCGGCCGTCTGCCGCATGGCGAGTATCGCGATATCCGCATGCAC
>NZ_RZQI01000902.1:0-2378 GCF_003998335.1 Mesorhizobium sp. M7A.F.Ca.CA.002.05.1.1
AAGTGGGGGAGATGTCCGGCAGGACAGAGGGGGGCGCTGTCCCGCCAGCCTGTCAGGCTTTCAACGCCTGACAGCAGCCTCAACTGCCCGCCACCCATAGAGCCAATCCAGATCCGCCGCGAGCTTTTCCGAGCGCACCTTCAGGAACACATTGCGCGCAATCGCCACTGGACCCGAGGCATGCCAGGCCAGCCGGTTGACAGCGCCGCGTCGGGCGACCTGCGCTACACGCGGTCGCCGTGACTGTTCCCAGGTCGCAGGTGCGGCCAGGGGGTCGGCAGGGAAGTCGGCGATGATGTCGGCAAGCGTCGCAGCATCCTCGATCGCCATCGCCGCGCCTTGCGCCGCGAACGGCGTCATCGCATGCGCGGCATCGCCGATCAGCGCCATGTTGCCGGTCGTCCAAGGTTGTTTGCTGTCGACCGTATGGATCGGCCATGCGGTCCATGGGCCGGCCTGCTCGACCAGGCGGGCAAGTTCTGCCGCGGTGCCGCGCAGGGCTCGGGTCAGGATCCCGGCGTCGGCATTGCCGGACCAGCCTTCGGCAATACGGTCGCCCCTGGTGAAGGCAGCGAGATTGAAGGCAGCACCCTTGCTGACGGGATAGGCCACCATATGGAAGCCGGGATGCAGGAAGGTGGTGACGCAATTGGTTACACCGATCGCGGCAAAGGCTTGTCCGGCAGCGCTTTCGGCGGCAATGGTCGCGCGCCAGGCCAGTTCGCCGGAGAAATGGTTTCTTGGCAAAGCCGCCCTTTTGGCCGAATCGACAAGTGCGCGCACCGACGACCAGACACCATCGGCTCCGATCAGCAGGAAGCCCTCAGCCTTGATGGTTTTGCCGTCGATCTCGGCCGTCGCGGTGATGCCATGGGGGCCGGTGGCAGCGCTGCTGACGCGGGCGCCGGTGGTAAGATGGATATCCGGTATCTGGGAAACCCGTGCCATCAGCGCGCTCTGCAGATCAGCCCTGTGAGCGACGAGATAGGGCGCCTGCCAGCGCGTTTCGGCGGCTTGCCCCAGCGGCACCCGCGCCAGTTCGCGCAAGGTCGCGGCCTCCTTCAACACCACGGCTTCCGGCCGCACCGTTGCCGGCAGCAGCTTGTCGAGTACGCCAAGCTGGCGAAGGATACGTGTCGCGTTGGGAGAGAGCTGGATGCCGGCGCCGGCAGCTTCCAGGCGCTGCGCCTGTTCGAACACCCGAACAGGGTAGCCGCGGTCGGCGAATGCAAGCGCTGCGGTCAATCCGGCGACACCCGCCCCGGCGATGACAATTTGCCGGGATCGCGTGTCGGTCATCGGGCTGGTCGCGAAAGACTCAGGCGGCCTGATCGATGTAGATGCAGCCGGCCGGCAGCGTCTCGGTCGCCTTCAGCTTCGGAGAATAGCGGTAGAGCGTCGAGCAATAGGGGCAGACTTTTTCGTTGTCGTCGCCCATGTCCAGAAACACATGCGGGTGGTCGAAAGGCGGATTGGCGCCCGTGCACATGAATTCCTTCACGCCGATGTCGATTGCCTGATAGCCCGCATCGTTCTGAAAATGGGGAATGGAACCGCCTGCCATCGTCGTCTCCTTAACGCAGTCTCGTCTGCATCTGGATCATATCAGGCCTCTTTGCAAGTTCGATGAAATGAAACTGTCGCAAAAGCCTGTCAGAGGATAAGTTAAGCCGGTTAACGCATGGCCCCGAAGACCGACATCGGTTTTCGGCAAGGACCATGCGTCGCCTTGGAGTGGCAGAGCGTCCTTTGCGCGTCCTGAATGACGCACGACGCTTTAGCTGGCTGACGGTGTGGAAGAGCGGGAATCATGAACGAACTGAAGCCGGTGCAGAACGAATTCGTGGATGTCGAGGTGGCCCGCCCGGAGGGCGGCAATCCGGACCGGTTTGTCAACCGCGAGTTTTCCTGGCTGCAGTTCAACCGGCGCGTCCTCGAGGAGTCGCTGAACCTCAATCATCCGCTGCTGGAGCGCGTCCGCTTCCTGTCGATCTCGGCCGCCAATCTCGACGAGTTCTTCATGGTCCGCGTTGCCGGTCTTGCCGGCCAGGTACGAGAAGGCATTACGCTGAAGAGCCCTGACGGCCGCACCCCCGAACAGCAGCTCGAACAGTTGCTGCGTGAGGTCGAGCGGCTGCAGGAAGACCAGCAGAAGAGCCTTTCGGCGCTTACCGTGCTGCTCAACAAGGAAGGCATCGAGAGCATCACCCGCGATGCGCTGACCAAGGACGAGAAAATCTGGCTGGAAGACCATTTCCAGGAACAGGTTTTCCCGGTGCTCACCCCGCTGTCGATCGATCCGGCGCACCCGTTCCCGTTCATTCCCAATCTCGGCTTCTCGATGGCGCTGCAATTGCGCCATCGCAAGAATGGTGAGG
>NZ_RZQI01000903.1:0-2362 GCF_003998335.1 Mesorhizobium sp. M7A.F.Ca.CA.002.05.1.1
ACACCAGGTCACCGGCGCCGATCGAGCCGAGCGACGGCATGACGGGATGGACGCCGGCATTGAGCGCGTCGACCAAAGCGACGAAGACGGAAGGCGACAGGCCGGAGCCGCCGACCGACAGCATCGACGCACGGGCAAGCATGGTTGCCCGCACGGCTTCAACCGGCAGCACCTCGCCGACGGCGCCACTGCGTCCTTCCAGGAGCTGGCGCTGGAAGGCGCCGGCGTCGCCGTCGACCGCGGTGCCGAGATTGGCGCCGAGCCCGGTGTTCAGGCCATAGATCTGCTGGCCGGACGCGGCGGCCTGGTCGAGCACTTTTCGTGCCTTTTCCAGCCTGCCGATGACATCGGGTCCAATCTCCACCTTGCGCCCATCGCGGGCGACCGCGGCGACATCGTCAATACCGACGCCGGTTCCGGTGAGGACGAGCGCGCTCATGCGAAGCGCAGCCGCTGGCCGATGCCTTGCACTTGGGCCTTGGCCAGCATCGCCTTGCCCAGCGCAATGTCGGACAGCGACAGGCCGCGATGCCAGAACAGGATCGTTTCGGCGTCGCTTTCGCGCCCGGCTTTCAGACCGGCGGCGATCTGGCCAAGCTCGGCATGCAGCGTCTTCTCGCTCAGCCGCCCGGTCTCGACATGGGCGCGCAGCGAGCCAAACTTGCCGCCCTTGCACTGGCCCCAATCGTCGACGACCATTTTCTGCATGATATCGGTCAACGACAGTTCCACCGCGCTCATCGTGCCGTAGGGCACGACCAACGCGCCGGGCTTGATCCATTCGGTCTTGAGCAATGGCTGCGGCTCCGGCAACCGCGAGGCCTCGACGACAATGTCGGCGCCCTCGATGCAGCTTTTCCAGTCGGCGACCGCCGTCACCGTCTTGCCGAGATCGGCGGATAGTCTGGCGGCAAAACCGTCGCGGCTTTCCGGGCGGCGCGAATGGACGCGGATCTCGTCGAAATCGAAGAGATGGTCGAGCAGGCGGACATTCCAGTAGGCGGTGCCGCGCGCGCCGATATGGGCCAGCACTTTGGAATTCTTTCGCGCCAGATGCCTGGCGCCGATGGCGGTGACGGCGCCTGTGCGCATGTCGGTGATGACGGTGGCGTCGAGGATGGCGCGCGGCGCGCCGGTGCGCGGGTCGAACAGGTTGAGGATGCCGAATTCGGAAGGCAGGCCATGCAGGTAATTGTCGACATAGTCGCCGACGATCTTGACGCCGGCCGTGTCGAGCGGCGCGACGTAGCCGCGCAACACGTCGAAATGGCCGTGGAAGGACGGGTCCGGCTCGAGATGGACGCGCGGTTCGATCACCGTCTGGCCCCGGCCCTGCGCCACCAGGCCAGCCTCGACGGCAGCGATGATTTCGCCATCGGTCATGGCAAGGGCATCGATGTCGAGGGCATTGAGGTAGTCGATGTAGATGGGCTTCATGTTACGCGGACACTTTTCTCGGCCACCCCGTTCATCCCATAGCAGGCCAAGGCGGGACACGAAAGTTTGTTGCGAGGTCTCTGGACGCCGCCGGTGAGATGCTGTTCAAACCGGTTCCGTCATGACAGCCGTTCCCGAGACCGCAACCTTACCCGAAACGGCCACCAATGCGCGGCGCGTGGCGCTGATCGTCGCCATCGCGTTCTTCATGCAGTTTCTGGATTCGACGATCATCTCGACCTCGCTGCCGCAGATGGGGGCTTCCTTCGGCGTGTCGGCAGTGGCGATCAGCATCGGCATCACCGTCTACATGCTGACCATGGCCGTATTCGTGCCGCTGTCGGGCTGGCTCGCCGACCGGTTCGGCGCACGCAACATCTTCCTGCTGGCGATCGTCCTGTTCACCCTGGCCTCGCTTGCCTGCGGCGTCTCGCAAAACCTGACCCAGTTCGTCGCCGCACGTGTCGTGCAAGGGCTCGGCAGCGCGCTGATGACGCCGGTCGGGCGCATCCTGGTACTGCGTAATGCGTCGAAGTCGGAGCTGCTGAACGCCACGGCACTGATCACCTGGCCGGCGCTGTTTGCGCCGGTGATCGGGCCGGTGCTTGGTGGCTTCATCACCACCTATCTGTCCTGGCACTGGAATTTCTTCATCAACATCCCGCTTGGCGTGGTCGGGTTGGTGCTGGTCGCCCGCTTCATTCCGGGCGATCGCGAAGCCGACCCCAAGCCGCTCGACTGGCCGGGTTTTTTCCTGACATCGGCGGGGCTTGCCTTGCTTCTCTATGGCCTTGAACGCATCGCGCACCCGGAGGATGGCGTTTTACCGACGGTGCTGCTGGTCGTAGCCGGCATCGTCATCGGCTGGCTGGCGGTGCGGCATCTCAGGCGCGCGCCGCATCCGCTGCTCGATCTCTCCTCGTTC
>NZ_RZQI01000904.1:0-2361 GCF_003998335.1 Mesorhizobium sp. M7A.F.Ca.CA.002.05.1.1
GCGCAGGTCGACCTTGGCCGCGGCGAGCGCCGCGGCGATCTTGGCCGGCGGCTCGGCATCGGTGATGAGGATGTCGATGTCCGACAGTGGCGCTATCCGCACCAGCGACATGCGCAGGAATTTGGCGGAATCGCAGAGCACGATCTTGGTGCCTGAGCGTCTCAGATAGGCGCGCTTCATATCGGTATCATCGAAGGAATAGTCGAAGAGGCCGTCCGCCGTGATGCCGGAGACGCCGATCACGGCGACATCGAACCACAGCGCCTCGAACTGGGCGATGGCCGCGGGCCCGCCGGTCGACATCTCGTCGGCCCGTACACGGCCGCCGGCAACATAGACTTCGGGCACGCCGCCGTTCAGCGCCGCCGCGATCCTGAGGCTGTTGGTGAACACCTTGGCGTGCGGAAGGTCCTTGAGGTGCTCGGCCATCAGATAGGTGGTGGTGCCGACATCCAATGCGATCGTGCGGTATCCCGAAACCAAGGCGGCCGCGGCGGCGGCAATCGCGGCCTTCGGGTCACGGCGCTGGCGCAAGCGCGAATCGAAACTCGGCTCCTCACTGTCCATGGCGACCAGCGGCGGGTTGTCCGCCTCGATCGCACCTCCGTGGATTCGTACAAGCCTGCCCTCGCGCTCCAATTCGACCAGATCGCGGCGGATCGTCATGTCGGAAACGGCGAGTTCGGCCGCTGCCGCAGCGACGGTGAGCGACCCCGTGCGGCGCAGGAAAGCCAGGATGCGTGCCTGTCGATCGTGCGCGAGAAGGCGCTGACGATCGGCATCGCGCGGTGCGCCATGCGTGGACGATAGGGGAGAGGCGGTGTCGTCGGCCATCGATGTATCCGGTGGGTAAGCCGCTGACGAAGCGGTCTGCAACTTCGACTCTACCGCATGATCAAACATTTTCAAACAAAAATATGTTTGCAGTGTTCGAATTTATTGGTATGCATCTCGATATCAACAGAACGCGTTCCGCCACCAAGCAGAGAGAATACGACCATGCCGGCTGCCTCCGTCATTCCTCCAGTGCTTGCCGAACTCGCGGGCAAGCGTGCCTTTGTGACGGGTGGCGGCGCGGGGATCGGTCGCGCGATCGCGGCCGCCCTGACGCGGCAGGGTGTCGCCGTGGCGATCGGCGATCTGGATCCCGACGCCGCGCGCAAGGCGGCCGAGGAGATTGGCGGCGGTGCCGCCGCCGTCACGGTCGATGTTCGCCGTCGCGATTCCGTCGAGGCGGCCTTTGCCACTGTGCTGGAAGCGCTAGGCGGCTGCGATATCCTGATTGCCAATGCCGGCGTGTCCACCATGCAGCACGCGCTCGATCTGACCGACGAGGAGTGGGACTTCAACTTCTCGGTCAATGCGCGCGGGGTATTCCTCGCAAATCAGATCGCTGGACGGCATTTTGTCAAGCAAGGCACGGGCTGCATCGTCAACACCGCCTCGCTTGCCGCGAAGGTCGGTGCGCCGCTCCTGGCGCATTATTCGGCATCCAAGTTCGCCGTGCTCGGCTGGACGCAGGCCTTTGCCCGCGAGCTCGCGCCCAAGGGAATCCGCGTCAATGCCGTCTGCCCGGGGTTCGTCAAGACCGGCATGCAATCGCGCGAAGTCGAATGGGAGGCGCATCTGCGGCAGGTCACGCCCGAACGGGTGGTCGCCGACTATATCGCGCAGACGCCGCTCGGCCGGCTCGAGTTGCCGGAGGATGTCGCCGACGTCGTCGTGTTCCTCTGCTCGGATCAAGCCCGCTTCATGACTGGCCAGGGCGTCAACGTGACCGGCGGCGTCTACATGACCTGACGGCTTTTGGCGGCTGTAACCGGATCCTGATGCTGGCACGCGCCATCCAAAAAAGTGAACACATATGATCAGAAGGCAGGCTTTCAATGTTACATTTTGTTCTCTAAGATGACCGTTCGCTCGACTTCGGCCTTCGGCGTTCAGCCGGGTCAGACGGGTTCATGAGGAAAGTCTATGGCGTCTATCGAGCTCGATCGCGTTTCCAAGCTCTACGGCAATGGCAATTACGGGGTGCATGAGGTCGATCTCACCATTCCCGATGGTGAATTCGTGATCTTTCTCGGCCCGTCGGGATGCGGCAAGTCGACGACGCTGCGGATGATTGCCGGCCTGGAGAGTATCTCCTCCGGCGATCTTCGCATCGGCGGCAAGAGCGTCGCCAATGTCGCGCCGCGCGACCGCAACGTCGCGGTGGTTTTCCAGAGCTACGCGCTCTATCCGCATATGTCGGTGCGGCAGAACATGGCTTTCGGGCTGAAAATGCGCGGCACCGACGCAGCAGTGATCGATGCCAAGATTGCCGACGCCGCGAACCTGCTCGGTTTGCAGAATCTTCTCGGC
>NZ_RZQI01000905.1:0-2354 GCF_003998335.1 Mesorhizobium sp. M7A.F.Ca.CA.002.05.1.1
TCGGACGATCTGGCGCGCGGCCGCTCGACCTTCATGGTCGAGATGGTCGAGACGGCGGCGATCCTCAACCACGCCGGCGAGCGCGCACTGGCGATCCTCGACGAGATCGGCCGCGGCACCGCCACTTTCGACGGCCTGTCGATCGCGTGGGCGGCAGTCGAGTATCTGCATGAGAAGAACCGCTGCCGGGCGATCTTCGCCACTCACTTTCACGAAATGACCTCGCTGGCCGGCAAGCTGGCGCGGCTCTCCAACGTGACCATGCGGGTCAAGGAATGGGAGAACGACGTCGTCTTCCTGCACGAGGTCGGCAAGGGGGCCGCCGACCGCTCCTACGGGGTGCAGGTGGCACGGCTGGCCGGCCTGCCGGAGGCGGTGGTCGACCGCGCCAAGGAAGTGCTGCACCAGCTTGAGGAAGGTGAGGTTTCGGGCAAGACGAACCGGCTGGTGGACGATTTGCCGCTGTTTTCGGTGGCGGTGAAGCGGGAAGCGTCGAAGCCGGTGAAAAGTGATGTGCTGGGGGCGGCGCTGGGCGAGATCAATCCCGACGAGATGACGCCACGGGAGGCGCTGGAAGCGCTCTACCGGCTGAAGGGGCTGGCGGGGACATAGTCAGATCATCTCCAACCCGCGCTTGCGCGCTGGTGGAGGGAAGGCGCGGTCGAGATCGGTGATGTCCTGCGGCGTCAGCTTGATGTCGAGCGCGGCGACATTCTGGCGGACATGTTCCTGGCTGCTGGCCTTGGGGATGGCGATGATGCCCTCCTGTTGCATCACCCAGGCCAGGGCGATTTGCGCCGGGGTCGCATTGTGGCGGGCAGCGACGGCGTCGAGCCTGGCATTGCGCGCCAGCGCGCCTTGCTCGACTGGCGAATAGGCCGTCAGCGGAATGCCGCGTTGCAGGCTCCAGGGTGCCAGGTCGAATTCGAGGCCGCGCCGGACCAGATTGTAGAGCACCTGGTTGGTCTGGACATTGTTGCCGTCGGGCAGGCCGGTCAGCTCTTCCATCTCGTCGGTGTCGAAATTGCTGACGCCCCAGTGGCGGATCTTGCCGGCCTTTTTCAGGGTCTCGAAAGCCGCGACCGTTTCGGCCAGAGGCACGCTGCCGGGCCAATGCAGCAGATAGAGATCGATGCGGTCGGTGCGCAGGCGTTTCAGGCTGTTTTCGCAGGCGCGCTGCACGCCCACGCGCGAAGCGTTCGATGGCAGAACTTTCGAGACCAGGAAGGTCTCGTCGCGGCGCCCGGCAATGGCCTCGGCCACCACCTCCTCGGCGCCGCCGCCGGCATACATTTCAGCGGTGTCGATCAGCGTGATGCCGAGGTCGAGGCCGAGCTTGAGGGCATTCACCTCATCGGCGCGGCGACTGATATCTTCGCCCATCTTCCATGTGCCCTGGCCAAGCACCTGAACGGCTTCGCCTGAGGGCAGTTTGGTGGTTCTGATGGTCGACGGCATTGCGGGCTCCATTTAGGCCGATCGCATCACAGGCTGGACGAGAAATCCAGAGGCGTTCTCGCCGCGCTGACGATGGCTGAAGACTTACTTCACCGGATGGGCGGCGAGCCAGGCCTGCATCTGCTTGATCTCGGCTTCCTGCGCGGCGATGACGCCTTCGGCCAGCTTGCGGATTTCCGGATCCTTGCCATTGGCGAGTTCGACCTTGGCCATGTCGATCGCACCCTGATGGTGCGGGATCATGCCTCTGACGAAATCGACATCGGCATTGCCGGTATAGTCGGACGCCATCATGTCGGCATGCATCTTGTCCATCGCCGCCTTGTAGCCTTCCGTCGAAGGGCTGGTCGCATCCGCCGCCATGGCGCCCATGTCGTGTTTCATCTCTTCGCTTTGCGCCGGAACGCTTTCGAGGAAGACGGTAACCAGCATTCCGGCCGCCATCAGCAGCAGAACGAGTTTTTTGGCGAAGGTCATTCATGGTCTCCTGTTGGATGGGTTTCGTATTTGGGGGCTTGGATCAGAGTTTCAATGTTCTCAGCCGCAACGCGTTTGCGATCACCGACACCGAAGACAGGCTCATCGCCGCCGCCGCCAGCATCGGCGACAGAAGCGTGCCGGTGAGCGGATAGAGCACGCCGGCGGCGACCGGCACGCCAAGCACATTGTAGAGGAAGGCAAAGAACAGGTTCTGGCGGATGTTGCGGATCGTCGCCTGCGCCAGCGTGCGGGCGCGCACGATACCGTTGAGGTCGCCCTTGACCAGAGTGATACCGGCGCTTTCGACAGCGACATCGGCGCCAGTGCCCATGGCGATGCCGACATCGGCAGCTGCAAGCGCTGGTGCATCGTTGACGCCGTCGCCGGCCATGGCAACACCGGCGCCTGTTGCGCGC
>NZ_RZQI01000906.1:0-2352 GCF_003998335.1 Mesorhizobium sp. M7A.F.Ca.CA.002.05.1.1
GAACGGCGAAGCGACAGGCAGCGTTGATTATCGCGGCCGCAATCTTCTGACGCTCAGCAAATCCGAGCTCAACCAGGTTCGTGGCCGCAAGATCAGCATGATCTTTCAGGAGCCGATGACTCCGCTCGATCCGCTCTATTCGATCGGCAACCAGTTGATCGAGCCGATCCGCCGGCACCGGGGCCTGAATGCCGCCGAGGCGCGGGAAGAGGCGCTCAAGCTGCTGCGGCTGGTGCATATTCCCGATCCCGAGCGGCGGATGAAATCCTATCCGCATGAAATGTCCGGTGGCCAGCGCCAGCGTGTGATGATCGCGATGGCGCTCGCCAACGACCCTGACATATTGATCGCCGACGAGCCGACGACGGCGCTCGACGTGACCATCCAGGCGCAGATCCTGATGCTTCTGGCCGAATTGCAGCGCAAGCTCGGCATGGCGATCGTCTTCATCACCCACGATCTTGGCATCGTCCGCCGCTTTGCCGACCGGGTCTATGTCATGCGCCAGGGCGAGGTTGTCGAGGAGGGGGAGGCGGAGGCCATCTTCGTCAATCCCCAGCATGCCTACACGAAAATGCTGCTGGCGGCCGAGCCGGCCGGCAGCAAGCGGCCGCCGCCCGCCAATGCTCCGGTGCTGCTCGAAGGTAGAAATGTCGAAGTGACGTTCAGGATTGGCGGCGGGTTTCTTGCTGGTGAACCGCTGATGCTGCGTGCCGTCGATCACATCTCGATCCGGCTGCAGCGAAACCAGACCATCGGCATCGTTGGTGAATCCGGCTCGGGCAAGTCGACGCTCGGCCGCGCCTTGCTGCGGCTGTTGCCGAGCGACGGGCTTATCCGTTTCGGTGATCGCGACATTTCCCAAGCCGACAGGCAGGCGATGCGGCCGCTGCGGCGCCAGATGCAGCTCGTCTTCCAGGATCCGTTCGGCTCGCTGTCGCCGCGCATGACCGTCGGCCAAGTCATCACCGAAGGACTTCTGGTGCATGAGCCTGATCTTTCGGGCAAGCAGCGTGATCAACGCGCGGTCGACGCCTTGCGCGAGGTCGGCCTCGACCCCAACGCACGCAATCCCTACCCGCACGAATTCTCCGGCGGCCAGCGGCAGCGCATCGCCATTGCTCGCGCCATGATCCTGAAGCCCAGGCTGGTGGTATTGGATGAGCCGACCTCGGCGCTCGATCGCTCTGTGCAGAAACAGATCGTCGAACTGCTGCGCAAGCTGCAGGCGGACCACGAATTGTCCTATCTCTTCATCAGCCACGATCTGTCGGTCGTGCGCGCCATGGCCGACTACATCATCGTCATGAAACAGGGCAAGATCGTCGAGGAAGGGCCGACTGAGGCGATCTTCAGCGATCCGCGGCACGCCTACACACAGACGCTGATGGCCGCGGCGATCGACGTGACGCGATTTCGCCTGAGCGCCTGAACCGGGCTCCGCACCGAGGCATTGGCTGTCCGCTCAATTCGCGGACCTGGGGCACTTGCGTGCTCGCACAGCGGCAATGGCATCCTGTTGCTGCTTAAGCCGGTCGATCCTGGCTGTTTCGCGGTTGGCTACCGCGGTCTTCACGCGTGAGCCGCCGAGCAGCCAGCGTGGAACATTGGTGTTGGCCACCTTGCCGCGCGTGATTGCCGTTTGCGAGATGTCACGGGCGACGTCTCCCATCGCCCTGTTGAGGTCGGTGCACGTCATCGAATCGTATTTCGCTGCATCGACGGTTCTGCCGAGCGATGAACAGCCAGTGAAGAGAACCAGCGTCATCACAAGAATCAAGGGCGGGGCTGTGGTTGAATTCAAATTCATGTCGCACTCGGCCCGCCGTTTGGCTGACTCCATCAGGTCCATCGACCCTAAAGCCGACGGACCTTTTCGTCAAAATATGCGGCCCGCGAAGAAACCTGCCACCGGCCAGCCTTTGCGTCCGGCGCAGGAACATTCTCTGCCACTCGAATTGCTATCTGGCGCGTGTTGGGTTCAATCACTGGTGAACGCAGAGAGCCCGTCCCGGCGACGTCGGGCGGTCCTTTCCTACGCTGCTTCGGCCACGAACGTCGACGGGGAGCAACCGCCGAGCACTGTCTGAGCGATGTCGGCGTCATTTTCATCGACATGCGCCATCACCAGAACCACCCCCTCGGCAACGTCTTGATCATCCGCCTTCATGGCGGCCATGGCGAATGTTCCAAACAGACCGCCGGCAACGCCGCCGCAGACCGCGCCAGCCACCGCTGCTGGCAACACGCTCGCAGCAAGAGGATTGATGCCATGGGCCGCAACGGCGCTCAGGCAGGCCAACACGCCGGCGGCAGCGCCAAGTAACGATCCCAAAGCGGAAACCCTAAGAG
>NZ_RZQI01000907.1:0-2351 GCF_003998335.1 Mesorhizobium sp. M7A.F.Ca.CA.002.05.1.1
GTTTCAACTCAACCATCCCCGAAAAAGCCTTCAGCGTTTCGATCTATTGCGTATGCTGTTCGCGGACGGCATCAATGATTTCAATGTATACAGACCCGAAAGTCTGCCGGCGGGAATGCGTTTCCCTGTCTTTCTGCGTGACGAGACGGGCGCCGCTTATAAAGTGCCGCCGCTGTTGCAATCGCCGGCGGAACTCGGCGAGGCGCTCTCGAACCTGGGTACGATGAATTTTGTTCGCCCCATAGTGGTGGAGTTTGGAGCAAAGGCTGGTGCCGATGGCAGCTACCGAAAATACTCGGCATATCGGATCGGCGAGCGCAGTTATGCGCAACACTGCTTCGCCAGCAAGGAGTGGTTCATAAAGGTACAGGGAGGCGGTATGTCGGGGCAACATCGGGTCGAGCATACCGAGTTTGTGCGCGACAATCCGCATGCGGTAGAGCTGATGCCGATTTTCGAGAAGGCGGGGATCTCATATGGCAGGATCGACTACACCATTGTCGATGGTCGTATCCAGGTTTTCGAGATCAACACCAATCCCACTGTATTGAACGACCCGCCCACACCCTTCGACAGATACGATTCGTTGCCTTACGCCAACATGCATGCAGATGCCTTGGCACAACTGCCATATGCTAACGATCCCCTATCCACTCCGGTTATCGATGAGACACATTTCCAGATCTTGGGCCGCCTGAGAAACAAGTACCGTCGCAGACGGATGAAGCTGACCGTTCGAAAGGGCTTCAGGTCTTTCCGGGACGCCATGTTCGGCGCCAAGCCTTGAGTTCTCGAACAAGAGCGCGGGGCAATATCGCTCTGGCGATCGGCGCGCGGTGTGCCGCAATCTTTCGTGATTTGCCGATAGTTTGGCTTGGACATTATTTCGCCGGCCACGTAACAAATCAGCGCCGAGACGCGAAATTCGGGGGAGTGAACTCTTGTGAGCGGCAAGGACGAGGCCGAACTTTCCCGGCTGATGCGGGCCGCGATCGCGGGAGATGAAAGGGCTTACGCCGACTTTCTGCACCGGATTGCCGCGCTGGTTCGCGGTTTTGCCAGGCGCAAGATCGTGCAGGGCGGGGTCGATCCCGAGGATGTCGTGCAGGAAACCTTGCTGGCTATTCATGTAAAACGACATACCTGGCGTCAGGATGCGCCGGTGTTGCCGTGGATCTACGCGATCGCCCGCTTCAAGGTGATCGATGCGTTCCGGCGGCGAGGACGGCGCATCGAGATCGATGTTGACGATATCGCCGAGACGTTCGCCGAGCCGGAAACCGAGACCGTCAGCGAGCGAGATATCAACCGGGCATTGGACAGCCTGTCGCCGGCACAGCGCTCCGTGGTCTCGGCCGTGTCGGTGGAAGGGCGGTCCATCGGTGAGACGGCGGCGAAGTTCGGCATCAGCGAGACGGCGGTGCGTGTGTCGCTGCATCGCGGACTTGCTGCGATAGCCAAGCGATTCGGGCAGGGGCGGTTCGGGCGGGAATGACATGAGGACGGATGATCTCATCAAGGCGCTGGACGCCGACGCAAGCAGCAAGGCAATCCCGCTGCTATCGGCCTGGTGGCTGGCCGCCGGTGCGGGGGCGGTGATCGCGGCCGTCGTATTCCTGCTGACCATCGGCCCGCGCCCGGACTTCATGGCGGCCGCTCACACGATGCGCTTCCTCTCCAAATTCGTCTTCACCATCGTGCTGGCCGTCAGCGCCTTCGCCCTGATCCGCGCCTTGTCGACGCCGGGCGCCTCGACGGGCCGGGCAATGGCCTGGATGGCCGCGGCGCCCGTGCTGGTCGCCGTGGCGGTGCTTCTTGAGCTTTTCATGGTGCCGGAGGCGCTGTGGGGTACACGGATGGTCGGCTCCAACATGATGCTCTGCATGGGCTTCATCCCGCTGATCGGTATTGGCCCGCTTGCCATCTTCCTGTGGATGCTGCGCTATGGCGCGCCGACACGGCCGGTGCTTGCCGGTGCGGTGGCGGGTCTGCTCGCCGGCGGGCTGGCGGCAACCTTCTATGCCGCGCACTGCTTCGACGACTCGCCGCTTTTCGTCGCCACCTGGTACACGGCAGCGATCGCAGCGCTCGCATTGCTCGGTGCGCTCGGCGGACGGTTTTTCATACGCTGGTAGCGTTTCGTAACGATCGCGGACCCGTGCACCGATCCTTAATCATGCCGGCAATTGTTTGCCGGTTAGCGACCACGCCGGCATGCCGGACGCAACCTTTCCTTAAAATCGATCCGCCAAGGTTGATGCGAGAACATGCGTTTGCGCACGGGGGTGGCACGTATCGTGATGTGGCGAGGATTGACCAGCCGAAAATCTCTTGGGCATGCAGGGCTGGCG
>NZ_RZQI01000908.1:0-2348 GCF_003998335.1 Mesorhizobium sp. M7A.F.Ca.CA.002.05.1.1
ACGGAAAATTCCGCGCCGCTTTTTGTTCGGCTATTGCCAGTTTTCGGCTCAGCCGCGCTTGGCGTCGATCGAATAGGCGCCGGCGCCCGAGGAAGCCAGCACGAGGAAGCCGCCCGCAATGGCGAGGTTCTTGAGAAACTGGATCATCTGCATCTGGTCGGCCCAACCGGTATGGGCGACCAAACCGGTGGCGACGGTGAAGATCGCCAGCACCCAGGCAACAATCCGGGTCTTGAAGCCGACGAGGATGGCGAGGCCGCCGAGAAGCTCGATCAGGCCGACGACAATGGCCGTTACGGTCGGCAAGGGCAGGCCGAGGGCACCGAAATAGCCCGCCTGCCGGCGATGGCGGTCAGCTTGCCGAAGCCTGAAAGCAGGAAGATGACGGCAAGCAGGACGCGGCCGAGGAGGATGGTGGTCGAGGCATTGGATGCGCCGGAACCGGCGACTGAAGTGTTGATGGACATTGTGGCTCTCCGGGATGGGTTGATACCGGGGAGATAGAGCAAGCCGACTGTTCACCAAAGCCACCAGACTGGCGACACATTGTTCACAGTACTTACGTTCCGTGATCGGGCGGCCTGCGCAAAATTCGCTTCGGGTCACGTCGTGACGGAAGTAAATTCTCCCGTCACGAAATACCGGGCTTTTGGTTGACGCAATTCCGGACCGAAAACCGCAAGACACTTTTCCTGGAATTGACTACCCCGGATGCGTCATGTCCTCCGGCCGCACCAGCCGGTCGTAATCGGCGTCGCTGACCAGCCCGGTGGCGAGCGCTTCCTCGCGCAGCGTGGTGCCCTTCTTGTGCGCGGTCTTGGCGATCTTGGCGGCATTGTCGTAGCCGATGGTCGGCGCCAGCGCCGTCACCAGCATCAGCGAGCGGTCGAGTGCCGCCTTGATGTTGTCTTCGCGGGCCTCGATGCCGACAACGCAATTGTCGGTGAAGGAGACCGAGGCGTCGGAGAGCAACTGCACCGACTGCAGGAAATTGTAGGCCATCAGAGGGTTGTAGACGTTGAGCTCGAAATGACCCTGGCTGCCGGCGAAGGTGAGCGCCGCATTGTTGCCGAACACCTGCACGCAGACCTGCGTCAGCGCCTCGCATTGGGTCGGGTTGACCTTGCCCGGCATGATCGACGAGCCCGGTTCGTTTTCCGGCAGCGACAGCTCGCCGAGGCCCGAACGCGGGCCGGAACCGAGGAAACGGATGTCGTTGGCGATCTTGAACAGTGCGGCGGCCGCCGCATTGATGGCGCCGTGCGAAAACACCATGGAATCATGGGCCGCCAGCGCCTCGAATTTGTTCGGCGCGGTGACGAAGGCGATGCCCGTAATGCTGGCGATGCGATCCGCCACCCTTTCGGCGAAGCCGACCGGCGCGTTGAGGCCGGTGCCGACGGCGGTGCCGCCCTGCGCCAGCTCCTGCAGGCCGGGCAATGTCAGCTCGATGCGCTTGATCGACGAGGCGACCTGCGCTGCATAGCCCGAAAACTCCTGGCCAAGCGTTAGCGGGGTGGCGTCCTGTGTGTGCGTGCGGCCGATCTTGATGATGTGATTGAACTCTCTGCTCTTGGCGGCGAGCGCCTTGTGCAGATGCTTCAGCGCCGGCAACAGATCGTGCACGATGCGTTCGGCGCAGGCGATGTGCATGGCCGTCGGATAGGTGTCGTTCGACGACTGGCTCATATTGACGTGATCGTTGGGATGCACCGGCTTCTTGGAACCCATGACGCCGCCCAGCATCTCGATCGCACGGTTGGAGATCACCTCATTGGCGTTCATGTTGGACTGCGTGCCCGAGCCGGTCTGCCAGACCACCAGCGGGAAATGGTCGTCGAGCTTGCCGTCGATGACCTCTTGCGCCGCCTCGACAATCGTCTTGCCGATGGAAAGATCAAGCCGCTTGAGCTCCATGTTGGCTTCGGCCGCCGCCCGCTTGACGATGCCCAGCGCGCGCACGATCGACGCCGGCTGCTTCTCCCAGCCGATCTTGAAATTGCCGAGCGAACGCTGCGCCTGCGCGCCCCAGTACCGGTCGGCGGCAACTTCGATGGGACCGAACGTGTCGGTTTCGGTTCTGGTATTTGCAGCGGTCACGGGTCTCTCCTTGTCGAAGTCGGCAACGGCGTATCGCGTTGCACAAACGGCTTCAAGCGGAGATTGCGGAGGGGATTGATGCAAATCGGTTGAAGGTGATCTCCCCCCTCGAGGGGAGATGTCGCCGAAGGCGACAGAGGGGGTCGGTTCGACCGGGCGTGACCTCTTATCGCCGCCGGAAGAGGCTGGCGCCCCACGCCTGCTGCCATCTCCCCTCAAAGGCGGGGGATTCTTGCGAAGGAGGACCC
>NZ_RZQI01000909.1:0-2340 GCF_003998335.1 Mesorhizobium sp. M7A.F.Ca.CA.002.05.1.1
GCCGACCCTCAGCGATGATTTTTCGGTGAAGCGGCTGCTTGTCGCACTGCTATTTGCCCCTTACCCCTTCATCGCCGATGGCAACGTTCCGGACGGCTTTGGCTGGCCAGCAGCGGTCCTGCGCGGAAGCGTTCACGTCCTGGGAAATGCCGTGCCGGTGTTGCCGGAGCAGACATCTCCGCTTCGGGGAATCGCGCTAGCGTTCAGTCGCCTTCTGAGCGGAAATGCAATACGTTGAATGAAAATCGTCGTAAGACAGTTTTGTAAGCGCTCGCAGAACTTCGCGATGGAATGAAGGTCTTTTGATGCCGGACCTTTGCCTGAGCGGGCCAAGAGGTTGCGTTACCGCCCCGAACGCGAGTGCTGAGAGGGATGCCCCCGGGAAGCGAAGTGCACTACGGCAGACGTAAACTCGACTTACACCATATACCGGCCCAGACTTCCACACTCCGGTATCGGCGTCTCGCTACCACAATCGCAATGGCTGGGAGGCCTTTTGCAGTCTCAACTCCGAGGAAAATATATCGCGCAGGCAGGGCGCGGCGAGGTCATTGCCATGCGACGGCGGGGGCCGAAAGCTTCATGCTTGGAGGCGGTTGGACTGGCGCCAGCGGCCGGGAGTGATGCCGGCAAAGCGCTTGAAGACCGTGGTGAAATGTGCCTGAGTCTGGAAGCCGACGTTGAACGCGATATCAACGAGGCTGTCATTGGTTTTGATCAGCATGTCCTTGGCCCGCTCGATTCTGCGGCGCAGGATGTATTCGTGAGGACGAAGACTGGTCGCCATCCTGAATCGCGCGGCGAAATACATCCGGCTGAGGCCTGCCGCCCGAGCGAGATCCGCCAGCGAAATGGCTTCACCGATATGCTCGTCAACGTAAGCCATCACCCGCTTCAGCCTCCATTTCTGCAGTGCGCCGTGGTTGGCCTCCTGCTGGACCTCGGACGGCGATCGCAGCCAGAGCCAGCGGGCTAGGATGGCGTGGAGGATGGCGTCTCCGTGGACCCCATCAACTCCCTCCGGCCTAACAGCCTGCTCGAACTGGGAAAGTAGCCGCTCGATGACCGGATCAAAAGGCATCCCGTGGGACGCCACAGTTCTCGTGAAACCTGCCTCATCACTAGCGCAGCCCGAGGGCTGCGCGGAGATCGAAAGCACCATATCCATGTAGGGGACGTCGATCCGGAAGGTCGAGCCCGCGGTCTCCGGCGACATACTCGATGTCCCCATCGCCGCAGCACTTGCGGATTGGCGCCGTTCAGGCTCACACACGGCGTTCGATACCAGGAGACCGATGGGAGCCATCCCTCTCGGAAAAGTTGGAAGCGACTGAATAGTCATTGGCCTATGCCCTTCATGAAACCTGTGTTTCTTGGAGGGAACGGATCGCCGTCGAAGCTTGATTGGGCGGCGGTAGCGGGACCAACAGGACCCCTGACTTCCGCGTTTCTGCTCCGACCCTATCCGATAAACCCTCGGCGAGTACGGGCTCAGAATATTCGGGCAGGCAAGGTGCTCAACTCTACGGGAGTTCACCAGTCTACATCATGTATTCGAGCTCCCCCTACCTAGATATAATCCTTATGTCTATCCGTATGGACCATGCTGTCTCAAGGCTTGCCCGATCTTTCCGATCTGGAATGATCGGCGCGCCATTTCAATCGTGCTCCGGTTGGCTTGCACTCGGGCCGTCGTCTCTTGCTCCCTGCATTTCGAGCCCGCTAACGGTTTCTTCCTCGATCTCGGTGCTAACGCCACCGTCTTCGCATCGGCGAATAGCTTTTGGACCGGTTTGGCAACCGGGATGATGTCGGCGTCAGCGAACAGGCACGTTGTTCGAAATCCATGCTTAAGGAAGTTGATGCTGCGTGTTCAACAGGTCATAGGCGGCGGAGTCATTCTGTCTTGATGTTCCCAAACCAGCTTCGAGTTGCCCCCTCACAAGCATCGTTCAGGCAGAAAAGACCGTGCCCATCGGAAATACTGTAGCCGGGAAGATGCTACCCTGTGAATTCCAACGTGATTGTCGTTGGGGCAACCGTTTAACACGAGAGGAAATTTCTTATGAACATCAAAGCTATCTGTCTCGCTGCAACATTCAGTCTTTCGATTTTTGGTGGCCATGCTCTGGCCGGGGCATTGGATGAGCCGGACACGATGATGCCGTTCTTCACCGACTCCAGCATGAAAACCATGAAGCCCCGGGTTGATTTTGAGCGCGTCTTTTTTTCCATGCCGGCCGAAAAGCAGGCACAGATGAAGGGTGAGTGCGCGGGTGAGGTAATGCAGCCATTCACCGCGTTCTGCGCGACCGTGAACACACTCGGCGGCCACAACTA
>NZ_RZQI01000910.1:0-2340 GCF_003998335.1 Mesorhizobium sp. M7A.F.Ca.CA.002.05.1.1
GGCCGGTCTGGCCAGCGCCTTCGTCATGGTGTTCATGGCCAGCATCGTGTTCAGCCATATCGCGGCTGCCGGTCGCAACGACCTGCAGGCCTGGCATTTCGGCGGCGTCGGGCTCGGCATAGCGGCATCGGCGGCGATGATGGCGGTGCTGGTCGCCGAGCATTCGGGCTGGGCGGCAGGCTGGCTATGGTCGGCGGCGATTTCGGCCTGCGGTTTCGTCCTCGTGGCTCTGTTGGTCAATGAGGGTCCGCTCGGCAACGGCGAAGTCCCCCGCGAGCCGGCACTGCGGATGGACCGGTCGTTGGTCAAGGTCATCATCGCCTACGGCCTGTTCGGCTTTGGCTATGTGGTGACGGCGACATTCCTGGTCGCCATCGTCCGGCAAGGCGGCGGCAGCCGCGTCTTCGAGGCCATTGTGTGGATGGTCGCCGGTCTTGCGGGCTTTCCCTCGGTCTGGTTCTGGCAGAAGATCGCGGCGCGGACCGGCCTCTATGCCGCCTATGCGCTGGCGTGCTTCATCGAAGTGGCCGGCGTCACCGCCAGCGTCGCCATCGGCGGCGCCACCGGGCCGCTGCTTGCCGGCGTGCTGCTCGGCGGCACCTTCATTGCCATCACCGCCTTTGGCCTGCAGGCCGCCCGGCAGCAGGCGCCAAGCGCGCCGCGCCGGATCTTTGCCCTGATGACGGCTGCGTTCGGCCTTGGCCAGATCATCGGGCCGGTCGCGGCCGGATTTCTGGCGCAAATGTCCGGCGATTTCTTCCTCGCCTCGATCACCGCCGCAATCGTGCTGGTCGTCTCCGGCGCCATCACATGGTCGGCTGCGCCAAAATCGCCATGATTGTGGGCTTGCTGTGCCGGGCATCGGGCACAGGCATTTTCTTTCCTACTAATGTGTGACTTTATGCCCGCTGCCGTCAGCTGATTTGCGCCTAGATCGAGGAATTCGCCACAGTGTTCGTATCCTTTTTCCCGCAGCCGAAGCTCTTCTTCTCTTCGGCCGCCCTCTGGAGCCTTGCGGCAATCCTGTTCTGGTTTTTCGGTGGTGAACAATTGGGGGCGGTTTTCGGATTGCCGCCCGCAGTGGCCGGTGCGCCGCCCATCATCGGCATCGCGATCCTCATGTCGCCGCCGTTTCTATGGTTTTATCTCTATTTCGTGTTCTGCGTGGCCGTCTTCTACGCATTCTGGAGCTGGTATTCGCCGCATCCGTGGCAGCGCTGGTCGATCCTGATGACCGCGGTCATCCTGTTCTTCATCTATTTCAATGTGCAGGTCAGTGTCGCCGTCAACGCCTGGTACGGACCATTCTTCGACTATGTGCAGGGACTGATGTCGGGGACTGGAAAGTCGACCAACAGCGAATTTTATATCGGATTGGCGGATTTTTCGTGGCTCGCGCTGGTCGGCATGAATGTGCAGGTGGTCAATGCCTTCATCGTCAGCCACTGGATTTTCCGCTGGCGCACGGCGATGAACAATTATTTCGTCGAGAATTGGAGCAGGCTACGCCATATCGAGGGTGCCTCGCAGCGTATCCAGGAAGACACGATGCGGTTCTCGCAGATCATGGAAGACCTCGGCTCCAGCTTCGTCCAGTCGATCATGACATTGATCGCATTCCTGCCGGTCATGATCCAGTTGCAGGCCCATATCACTGAGTTGCCGATTATCGGCGCGATCCCGCAGCCATTGGTTGTCGCGGCCCTTGCCTGGTGTCTGTTCGGGACGATCTCGGTCATGGTTGCCGGTCTGAAACTTCCAGGGCTGCAGTTCCGCAACCAGCGTGTCGAAGCCGCCTACCGCAAGGAACTCGTCTACGGCGAGGATCATGCGGACCGCGCCCAGCCGGCCACCACCGCCGAGCTGTTCGAGAATGTTCGTCACAATTATTTCAGGCTGTATTTCCACTACATCTATTTCAACGTCGTCCGTTACACCTACCTGCAGGCCGACAACATTTTCTCGCTGCTGATCCTTGGTCCCTCACTGGTGGCGCACAAGATAACGTTCGGCGCGCTGAACCAGATTTCGAACGCATTCGGCAAGGTGACGGGGTCGCTGCAGTTTCTGCTCTCCTCCTGGTCGACCATCGTCGAGCTGCAATCTGTCCACAAGCGCCTGCGTGCCTTCGAAGCGACGCTGCAAGGCGAGCCATTGCCTGAAATCGACCAGCGCTATCTGGCAAGACAGAGCGCCGAGGACCCAGCCTAAAAACCGAGGCTTTGGAAATCGAACCGGGTTGGCGGCTCAGCCGCCGACCGAGACCTGCCTTTGGCCAGCGTCCTGTCGCGAAACATAATCGCGAAAACTGATGCATTCGACATCGGCTTTGACGCAGAC
>NZ_RZQI01000090.1:0-11569 GCF_003998335.1 Mesorhizobium sp. M7A.F.Ca.CA.002.05.1.1
ATCGTGGCCTCGTGCAAATTCATCGGCGGCGAACCGATGAAGCCGGCAACGAAGCGGGTTGCCGGCCGCCGAAAGACCTCGTCGGGCGTGCCGACCTGTTCGATATGGCCGTCGCGCATGATGACGATGCGATCGGCCAGCGTCATTGCTTCGACCTGGTCGTGGGTGACGTAGATCACCGTCGACTGCACCTTGGCATGCAGCTTCTTGATCTCGGTGCGCATCTGCGTGCGCAATTTGGCGTCGAGATTCGAAAGCGGCTCGTCGAACAGGAAGACGTCAGGATCGCGCACGATGGCGCGGCCCATGGCGACGCGCTGGCGCTGACCGCCGGACAGTTGTGAGGGGCGGCGATCGAGCAACGTGTCGAGGCCGAGGATGGCCGAGGCTTCGGCGACACGGCGCTCCATGTCTTCCTTGGCGGCACCTGCGATCTTCAGAGAGAAGCCGAGATTTTCGCGCACCGTCATGTGCGGATAGAGCGCGTAGGACTGGAACACCATCGAAATGTTGCGCGAGCGTGGCGGCAGGTCGTTGACGATGCGCCCGCCAATCTCTATCGAGCCGGCGCTGATCTCTTCCAGCCCGGCGATCATCCGCAGCGTCGTCGACTTGCCGCAGCCGGAGGGGCCGACCAGCGCGATGAATTCGCGGTCGGCGATGTCGAGATCGATGCCGTGCACGATCCCGACAGCGCCGTAGCGCTTGGTCAGCTTGGTGAGGGTAACGGTTGCCATGGTATCAGCCTTTCACCGCGCCGGAGGTCAGGCCGCCGACAAGGTGTTTCTGGACGACGTAGGTGAGGGTGAGCGCCGGGATGATCATCACCACGGCCAGCGCGCACATGCCGCGCCAATCGATGGTGAACTCGGCCGTGTAATCGAGCAGGCCGACCGGCAGCGTCTTGGCGCTCACCGAACGGGTCAGCTGCGAGGCCAGAGCGAACTCATTCCAGCAGGTCAGGAAGGCGAAGATCGCGGCCGACGCGATGCCCGGCCCGGCAAGCGGGAACTCGACCTGCCAGAACGCCTGCCAGCGCGTGCAGCCATCGATCTGCGCGGCCTCCGCGAGGTCCTTGGGCACCTGACGGAAGAAGCCGTCGATCAGCCAGATCGTGAACGGCACGTTGAGCGCGACATAGGCAAGGATAAGCCCGAAATGGGTGTCGATGATGCCAAGCCGCACATAGAGGAAAAACAGCGGCAGCGAGAGCGCAATGCCCGGCACGGTGCGCGTCAGCATCAGCCCGAGGAAGACGCTCGATTTGCCGCGGAAGCGGTAGCGCGCGAACGCATAGCCGCCGGCCATGCCGATGGCCACTGCAATGACCGTCGAGGTCACCGAGATGATCAACGAGTTGCGGAAATATTCGATCACTGGAATGCCGCCTTTGCCGATACCGCTGAACATGGCGACGTAGGCGTCGAACGAAATCTCCTGCGGGATCCAGACCGGCGGCTTGGCCATGATCTCGACCGCCGGCCGCAGCGACGAGAGGACGATCCACAGGCCCGGCAGGCAGATCGTCAGCATCGCCAGGAACAGGCCAATGCGATAGACGATGCCCAGCAGCCGGCGCTTCAGGCGGGCGGAAGAATTCTCGTCCATCTTCACCACTCCGCACCAATCTGCGTGCGCGCCGCGGCGAGCTTGTTGAAGAAGTAGACGGTGAAGGCGATCGACAGCAGGATCGAGAAATAGGCCATGGCGTTGGCCATGCCCATGCGCCCGTCGCTGTAGGCGGTGCGGGCCACCAGAGTCCATAGCAGTTCGGTGCGGCCCGCCGGTCCGCCATCGGTCATGATCTTGACGATGTCGTAGGCGCGCGCCACGTCGAGCGAACGGATAGTCATGGCTATGTAGGCGAAAGGCATGACGAACGGCCACGTCACATAGCGGAATGTCTGCCACGGCGTGCAGCCGTCGACACGCGCCGCCTCGATCGGCTCCTTGGGCATGGCGAGTAGGCCGGCGAGGATCAGGATGGCGAAGATCGCCGTCGACGACCAGATCTCGGCGATCGAAATGGCGATGAAGGCGAGATGGCCCTCGATCAGCCACGGAATGGCGTCTTGCGTAATGCCGAGCGACTGCAGCGCATTGTTCACCAGGCCGATATTGTCGTTGAACATGAACTTGAACTGGAAGCCGACGAGGATCGGCGAGAACATCATCGGAAACATCATCAGCGTGCGCAGGATGCGCTGGCCGCGTGTCGCTTTCTCGACCAGCATGGCAAGCCCAAGGCCGAGCAGCATTTCGAGATTGAGCGCGATGGTCAGCAGCAGCACCGTGCGGCCGAACGCCCACCAGAAATCGGTGTTGGACAGGATCGAAAGATAGTTCCGGATGCCGATGAAGACGTAGAACGTTTCGGGCCGCGTCAGGCGGAACGGCGTGAAGCTGGAGTAAAGGGACAACAGCAACGGCACAACGACAACCGCCGCCAGCACGATCATGGCCGGAAGCAGCAGCAGGAATGGCGCGGATGGCTTGAAGCCCTTCATCAGAATCCTTGAGGTGTTTGCATTTGGACGGCGGTGCGTGGGCCGGGGGCGATGGGTTAGCGCAAACCGCTGGCCGCGAAAACGCGATCGCCTCCCCCATTTCTGGTGGGGGAGGCAGCCCTGGGAGCCCGTTTCTAGAGCTTGCCGGCGTCCTGGAGGATTTGCGTCGCCTTGGCGGCTGCATCGTCCAGTGCCTGCTTGGAGGTCTTGTCGCCGAGGATCGCCGCCTGCAACTCGGGATAGACGGCGTTCGAGATCTCGATCCATTCAGGCGTCTGCGGCACGGCAAACGCGTGCTTGGCCTCTTCCTGGAAGGCGGTAAGAACCTCCTTCTTGTAAGGATCGTTTTCGGCCTGCTTTAAAACCCAGTCCCACACTGCGGTACGGGTCGGCAGCGGCCCGGCGGCGGCCTCGAGCTTCTGGCTGTCTTCGTTGGTCAGCCACCACACCAGGGAAGCCGCGGCCTCCTTGTTGGGGCAGTTCTCGGTCACCGAGAAGCCATGGAAACCGGACCAGCCGGTGCGCTTGCCGGACGAGCCCTTCGGCGCGACCTTGACGCCGACATTGCCGGCGACCTTCGACGACTTCGGGTCGTTGAAGAAACCGGCCCAGCCCGGCCAGTCGAGGTTGATAGCGACGGTGCCGGACGCAAAGCCCTGGCCGAGATCGTCCCAGAGGTAGTTGGTCGTGCCGGCCGGTACGGCCTTGGCCTTGTAGAGGTTGACGAACCAGTCGAGCGCCCGGATGCCGGCGTCGGAATTGAAGACCGGCTTGCCATCCTTGTCGAGATACTCGCCGCCTTCAGCGACAACCATCTCGTAGAAGCGGCCGTTGATCGCCTCTTCTTTGCCGGCGAACTGCGTGCCGTAGAAATTGGGTGGGTTGGCGAAGAACTGGGCTTGGTCGGTCACTTCCTTCCAGGTGTCCGGCGGCACCAGATCATAGCCGTATTTCGCCTTGAACTTGGTCTTGTTGTCGGCGTTCTCGTACAGGCTCTTCTGGTAGTAGAGCGCCGAAACGTCGAACTGCGCACGCGGCAGCATCTCCAGCTTGCCGTCGATGGTTGCGGACGTGATCGTCGACGGCACGAAAGCGTCGATCTCTTCCTTGGGCAGCAATTTGCTGAGGTCGGTGTAAAGGCCCGTATATTGCGGCGCGAAGGACGAATGGTTCCAGCCGACGCACCAGTTGGTGCTGCCGGAGGCGATGTCGGACTTGAGCTCCTTGTCGATATCGAAGCCGTTCTTCTTGGTCAGGATGTTGACCTTGGCGCCGGTCGCCTTCTCCCATTCGGGAATGCGCTCGTAGAGCTTTTCATATTGCTGGCCGCCGATCAGCTTCACGTCGACGGTCACGCCTTCGAACTTGCCGGGCAGGTCGCCGGCAAGGGCAGCGCCCGCACCTGACGCGAGCAACAATGCACCGGCGCACACGCCGGACAGCAGTCTGTTCATTGGTATCCTCCCTTGGCGCCGCCTCCGCGGCGACCGCAACTCGTCTGATGACAAGAAGTGCTACATTCATATACAAACAAAACATTCATAGACACGTCAAGGCGAAATTTGTTTCCGCCGCGCACGTTCCTGCGTATATGAAGGGTGAAATTCACTGGAGGATGAGCCCATGGACGACAGCGAAGACGAGCGCTATCGCGCGCCGGCGCTCGACAAGGGGCTCGATATCCTTGAACTGCTGGCGGGCGTCGACGGCGGCCTGACCCAGGCCGAAATCGCCAAGAAACTCGACCGCAGTCCCAACGAATTCTATCGCATGCTCGACCGGCTGGTGCGGCGCGGCTACGTCACGCGCCTCGATGGCGACCGCTATTCGCTAACGCTCAAACTGTTCGGTCTGGCACAGTTGCACGCGCCGGTACGGCGGCTGGTCTCCTATGCGACGCCGCTGATGCGTGAACTTGCCGAGACATCGCAGCAGGCCAACCAACTCGTTGTTTTTGATCGCGGTTCTGCCGTCGTCATCGGCCAGCAAGAAGCACCGAACTACTGGGGCATCTCGATCCGGGTCGGCTCGCACATCAGCCTGTTCGACACTGGGTCGGGGCATGTGCTGCTCGCCTTCCGCTCACCGGAAGAGCGCCAGATGATGATTTCCGAACACGTCCGCAGCACCGACAAGACGGCGCAATCGACCGAGTTCTTCACCCGTCTCGACCAAATCCGCGACCGTGGCTACGAGATGATGGCCTCGATGCAGACAGCCGGCGTCTTCAACCTGTCGGCCCCGGTCCGCAGTTCCGACGGCAAGGCGATCGCCGCGTTGTCGATTCCCTACATCACGGTGGTCAACGCGCCTTCCGCGCCCGACATCACCAGGACGATCGAACTGTTGCTGGCAACGTGTGAAAAGCTGTCGCACCTCGCTGGATCAGCAGTCGGCTCATCGGCGTGAATTCTTATTTGAATGAAGAATTCCCCTGTGAGATGCTTTGAAAGCCAGAGGAGGAGCCTCACCATGATCATAGATACCCATCTTCACCTCATCGATCGCTCGGCCCTGCGCTATCCCTGGCTCGCCGGCGTGCCGGCGCTCAACCGCGATTTCTCTTATGAAGACTACGCGACGGAGGCGCAGCGTGTCGGCGTCGAGCGCGTGCTGCATATGGAGGTCGATGTCGATGCGGCCGACATCGAAGCCGAGACCGCTCGTGTGGAAGAACTGTCACGGCAGCCAGGCAGCATGCTGGCCGGGGTTATCGCGTCCTGCCGTCCTGAGGAAGGGGATTTCGCGGCCTATCTCGAACGGCAGCGGGCAAACCCGTTCGTAAAGGGCTTTCGCCGCGTCCTCCATGTCGTGCCCGACGAGCTCTCGGAAGGTGCGGTGTTTCGCGACAGCATAAAGCGGCTTGGCGGCACCGGTCTGACCTTCGATCTCGTCGTGCTGCCGCACCAGATCCCCAAGGCGATCGCGCTGGCCGATCTGGCACCAGATGTGACGTTCATCCTCGACCATTGCGGCGTCCCCGACATCAAAGGCAAGAGCGAACATCCATGGCGCGAGCATATGAGCGACATCGCCCGGCGCCAGAATGTGGTAGCCAAGATTTCCGGTGTCGTCGCCTATGCCGATCCGGGCAACTGGACGGTCGAGACGCTGCGGCCATACGTCGAGCACACCGTCTATTCATTCGGCTGGGACCGCGTCGTCTGGGGCAGCGACTGGCCGGTCTGCACGCTAGGCGGCGGCCTGTCGACCTGGGTGGCGGCGACCCATGCATTGCTCTCGGGCTGCAGCATTGCCGAGCGCGACAGGCTGTTGTCCGGGAATGCCCGCAAGCTGTGGCGGCTCGACTGATTGGTCCTTTCAGATGGTTGTCGAGACGTGCCGTTCGCGGCCATAGAGCGAAACCAGCAGCACGATGACGAAGCCGAGCGCGGCCTGCACCGCTGCGGGCTGGAAGCCGAGGCCGATCAGCAGCGTGTTGATCTCGGTCAGCACCAGCACGCCGGCGATCGTGCCGAGATAGCTTCCCCGGCCGCCGACAAGTGCTGCGCCTCCTACGACGACCGCCGCGATGGTCTGGAACAGATAGGGCTGGCCGACATCGCCATAGGCCGAACCGGTGAAGCCGAGCAGCAGCACCCCTGCCACGGCGGCGAAGAAAGCGCTTGCCGCATAGGTGATGACCCACATGCGAACCGGGTCAATCAGCGCCAGTGGCGCCGCGCCCGGATTGCTGCCCAGCGCGTAGAGCCGGCGGCCATAGGGCGTTCGCTCCAGCACCAGCACGACGAGTGCGGCCAGCACGACCAGGCTCGGCACCAGCCACGGCACCGGCAGCGGTCCGGCCGATCCGCCGATCGACACGAAGCTGGAAACCGCTTGCGGCGCGGAGCCCGATGGGAAGCCGGCTGTCCACAGCAGCACCAGCCCTTGCACGACCATGCCGATGCCGAGCGTGACGATCAGCGGCTGGATGTCGAGACTGCGCGAGATCAGCCCGTTCAGCCCGCCGATGATGAGCGCCAGCGCACCGACAAGGCCGCAGACCACAACAAAATTCCAGCCGTCGCCATAGAGCTGCGCCGCCACGACATTGGCAAAGCCGATGACGAACGGGATCGACAGATCGATGCCGCCCATGATGACGACCAGCGTCTGGCCGATCGAGGCGACGGCAAGCAGCGAAGCGAGCACCAGCATGGCGCGTATCGCAAACGGCGCCGAATAGCCAGGAATGAGGACCGTGCCGGCGAGATGCAGAAGGGCGGCGACGCAGAAGGCGCCGACGACGCGGGCGTTGGTTGTGGCGAAGAGGTTTTGGCGCAAAACCATGTCAGCGTCTCCCCATGGCAAGACGTTCCTGCAGCGCTGTCAGCATCACGGCCAGCACCAGGATCGCGCCGTAGGCGATCTGCAGCACGAAGGTCGAGACGTTGAACGTCGTCAGCACGCTTTGCAGCAGGAAGATGTCGATGGCGCCAATGGCTGCACCGGCGACGCCGCCACGCCCGCCGGCCAGGCTGACGCCGCCGAGCGCTACGGCGGCGATGGCGATCAGCGTGTAGGTCGGCCCGATGTTAGGGTCGGCGGAGCCGATCAGCGCGGTCAGCATCAGCCCGGCGCAGCCGCCCAGGATGCCGGTCATGACATAGGCGATGAAGCGCACGCGCGTGACATCGACGCCGGCGGTGTAGGCGGCCCGATCGTCGCTGCCGACCGCCATCAACTGGTCGTAGTAAGGCGTGCGCCGCACCAGCCACCAAGCGATGAACATCAGTGCCAGCGGAAGCATCGAGAGCGGGCCGGACAAGGCCTTGAGCCAAGCCGGCGCCGGGCCGATCGGCGCCGGCAGGATCGTCAGCGTGACGCCGGCCAGGATCAGATAGGTGCCGAGCGTGGCGACGATCGGCTGGATGCGCACGATTGTCGCGAGAAAGCCGTTCGCAGCACCGACCAGCGCGCCGACGAGCAACGCCGCCGGAACGAGCACCAGGGGCGATGAGATGCCGGTGCCGAGGAACAGCACCTGGATCGTCAAAGCGTTGACGAAGCCCATCAATGGCCCGACCGAGATGTCGATTCCGCCACGCCCGGCGAGGATGACAGGCGTGGACGCAATGGCCGCGCCGATCAAGGGCGCGGCCAATCCGACCAGCGCCCCCCAGGAACCCGGCTGGAACCGCCCCGGGCTGAGGATGAGATTGACCGCAAGCAGCACGACCAGCAGCACGACCGCGAAGCCGAAATTTCGCCCAAGGGACAGGAGGCGCGCAACAGGGTTCATGCCGCACGTCCGAACATGGCTGATATCACGCTGTCGGTGGTGAGCGCGTCGCCAGAGATCTCGGCCGCGACTTCGTTCTCACGGAACACCAGCACGCGCTGGCACAGGAGAAGAATCTCCTCGATTTCGCTGGATAGGATGACGAGCCCCATGCCGTCGGACGCCAGCCCGCGAAACACGTCGTAGAGCACATGCCGCGTCGCCACGTCGACGCCACGCGTCGGATCGTTGAGGAGCAGGATCGCGGGCTCCAGCGCCAAGGCACGCGCCAACAGCACCTTCTGCTGGTTGCCGCCCGAAAGAGTGGTGATCGGCGCATCGGGCCGGGGCGCCACTATCGAGAGTTTTTCGCGATAGAGGTCGTAGCGCGCCTTGCGTGCCGACGGGCTGATTAGCCCGAGCCGCGTGTCGCGCGACAAGGTCGAGACGGCGAAATTGTCGAGCACCGACTGTGTCGGGAAAATGCCGTTGGCGCGTCGGTCGCGCGGCAAATAGGCGATGCCGCTGGCGACAGCCTTGCGAAACCCGGTAATCTTTCGGGAGGCATCTGATGAACCGAGTTCGATCGAGCCGCCATGGGACGGTTCCAGGCCGGCAAGCATCTTGAGGAACAGCTCCTGGCCATGACCATCGAGACCGGCAAGCCCGACGATCTCACCCGGAGCGATGGCCTGCGTGATCGGGCTGGCGCCGGGCGCGATGACGAGTTCGCGAACGGCAAGACCACCAAAATCGAGAGCAGTGCGATCAGCCATGCGCCAATTCCGCAGCGGTACGTGGCGCCATCGCCTTGAGAAGTTCCGCCGGCGTGGAAGCGCCGCGCTCTTCGGTGCGCACGACGCTGCCGCCCCGCAGGATCGAGATGCGGTCCGAAAGCGACATCACCTCATCCATGCGGTGGGTGATGAACAGGATCAGGCAGCCTTCGCCGGCAAGCGCACGCATCAACGAAAAAACCGATTCGCGGTCGGCGAAGTCGAGCGCGGCGGTGACCTCGTCGAGGATCAGGATCTTTGGGTTGCGCACGATCGCGCGGGCGAGAACGACCAATTGCTGCGCGGCAAGCGGCAGCAGGCCGGCTGGCTTGTCGAGGGGGACGTCGGTGACCGCGAAGCGCTTCAGCGCGGCTTCCGCCCGGTCACGGCGCTCATGGCGGGGAACGGCACGTCGGACCAGTCCGTCGAGGCCGAGCAGGATGTTGTCGGTTACGCTGCGGTCCGGCGCGATCAGCACCTCCTGGAATACCGTGGCGAAGCCTTGCGCCTGGAAGGCCGATGGATTGGCGCCAGGGAATGGCTTGCCGTGCAGCAGGATCACACCGCTGTCCGGCTGGACGATGCCGGACAACAGCTTGACCATGGTGCTCTTGCCCGAACCGTTCTCGCCCAGAATGGTGTGGATGGTCCCCGCCCGGAACGCGATCGATGCGTCCGCGAGCGCGATCGTCTCGCCATAGCGTTTGGATATGGTTTTGATTTCAAGCATGTCACAATTCGATGCTGGCAGGCCGGCTCCGCGAAAGGAGCCGGCCTGTTGAGAGACTGGTTCGCGCAGCGTTATTTTGCGCAGGCGTCGGGGACCTTCGAATAATCCCAGCCCTTGGTCGGCGCCGGGTTCGAGAAATAGGCGTCGAGCCATTCCTCCGGCATCGGATCTTTCGGCGGGATCGGGAAGATCGACACGGCATCGGTCGTCATGCAGTCCTTGTACCAGGCACCGAGATCGGCGGTGTGGACAGGTGGGATCGGGATCAGCAGCGTGTTCAGCTTCGGCTTCTGTCCGTCGAGCATGCGCTCGCCGACGCGGAACAGCGTTTGCGCGGTCCAGTGCGGCAGAACCGCATGGCCTTCGAAGCGGTACTTGTCGGGGTTGGCCTTCCAGTAGCCCAGCGCATCGCCGGTGATCGAGCCGGTGATCAATGGCGCCGGCCGGCCGGCTTCCGCGAAGGCTTCGGCAACGACACGGCTCTCGCTGCCTGTCGTCCACACCGCATCGATCGGCGCCGGGTTGGTGGCGATCGCCTGCAGCACCACTGTCTTGGTGACGTTGGCCGTCCAGTTGCCGTTGACGTTGCGCGAGATCTTCAGCTTCGGATTTTCGGCCAGCGCCTTGTCCGCGCCCTGGCGCTCCTGCACGACGATCGGGTGTCCCGCGATGCCTTCGACCAGAAGGATTCTGGGGCCGTCCGGCTGCGCCTTGCCGATCGCCGCCATCATGTCATAGCCCCAGCGCGCATAGTTGGAATCGACATTGATCGCGTTCGGGCTGGTCACCGAGCCGGCCGCCGTGATGAACGGAATGCCGGCCTTGGCGGCAGCGTCGATGGCGTCGTCAAGCGCCGTCGCCGAACCCGGGATCGAGGTGATGATCGAGCACTTCTTGTCGATGAAGGCGCGGATCTGGTTGATCTGCTGGCTGGCGTCATTGTTGGAGTCCGACACCTCGAAGCTGGAGACGGTGCCGTCGGCGATTAGCCCGTCGACAAGGCGCTTCAGTTCCTTGGTCACCGTGACCCGCCACGGATTGCCCTGATATGATTCCGAGTGGCACCATTTCCACGGCTTGGGCGGCGCGGTGAAATTGTCCCAGGCCGAGGGCAGCACCTTCTGGGGCGCGCCGTCATACTGCGCCTTGAGTTCGGTCGGCAGTCCACCGATGACGCCTTGCACATCCTGTGCAAAGGCGGTCGTTGCAAGCGAGGCAAGCGCCGTTGCGGCCAGCAGGCCGCGGATCATTCCTGTCATTCTTGTTCTCCTCCGTTCGGTTTGGTTCAGGCTCCTCCACCGGCAGCGCCGGACACCTGCGCCGGGGAACTCTCCCGAAACAGGCGATTGAGATCGGCAACGACCTGTCGGGCTTGATGCCGGGAGGTCATGCCGGAAAGGATGCGTTCGGAAGCCGCCTGCTGGAACGCCATGTAGCCGTCATGGCGCGGCCGCACCCATGCGCCCTCCAGCGTCGCTCGCGTATCCCGATAGAAGTCGCCGGTCGCTTCATTGACGGCTTGATCTTCCCAGGCCGCTGCATGGCCGGGCTGGCCCCCGGCGGCGGCATAGGGGCCGCGCTGAACATCGCCGCTCGCGACCCAATAGGCGAAGTCGATCGCGGCATCCCTGGCTCTGGAAAAGGCTGAAACCGCTATGCCGGTGCCGCCAAGCGCCGAACCGACCGGGCCGCCGGAACCGATGACCGGAACATCGGCAAAGGCCAGCCGGTTCGCTCGAAAGCCATCCGTCGCATAGGACACGTAGCCATAGATCAGTGGCGCGCAAACGAACCTGGAACTGGCCTCCGCCATACGTTCGGAGACGGCAATCGGGTCCATCTCGAAACACGCGGGATCGACCAGCGCTGTGATCTCGCGCATTGCCTCGAAGACTTGGCTACCGATCTCCACATCGATCAGATCGTCGGATGAATCGGTCGTGCAGGAATGCCCGAGATTGCCGGCAAGCGTGTAGAAAACCATCAACACGTGAGGCGGCCGCAACGGCAGCAGCACGCGGTCTTGACGGGCGAGATCGAGCACCTCGCTCCAGCGCGCCGGTGGCGCACTGATCGCATCCGGCCGCCATGCCTGGACTTGGGTTGCCGCATCGATCGGGAAAGCCCATTGCCGTCCTTGCCAGTTGTAGCTCGGATAGGACTGGCCGACGCTGCCCGACGCAAGGGCCGTGCGTTCCGCCTCGCGTCCGGCGACATCCAGCGGCTCCAGGCAGCCTTCGGCCGTGATCTGGCCGACATGCGGATGGTCGATGACGATGAGATCATAGGCGCGCGCCAGTTCCTCGACCGGAAAGGATTCGAAGTCCTGAAG
>NZ_RZQI01000911.1:0-2340 GCF_003998335.1 Mesorhizobium sp. M7A.F.Ca.CA.002.05.1.1
GTGGTGCAGGTGCTGGTCGCCTTCGCTGCCGACCTCGCCGTAGCGTCGCAGCGGGGGCGGGCGGTCGGCACCGTCACCAGCGGTGTCATCCTGGGCATCCTGCTTGCCCGCTTCGCTTCAGGGGTCGTCGCCGATTTCGCCGGTTGGCGCTGGGTTTATCTTGTCTCGGCCGGGTTGACGCTTGTCATGGCGATGGTTCTCTACCTGATCCTGCCGCGCCACGAGGCGGAGCGGCCACGCACATCCTATCCGCGCCTGCTCGCTTCGGTGCTGCTGCTGTTCGCGCAGGAGCCGCTGCTGCGCGTGCGGGCGGTGCTGGCCATGCTGATCTTCGCCAGCTTCAACGTGCTGTGGGCGCCGCTGGTGCTGCCGTTGAGTGCTGCGCCATTTTCACTTTCGCATACCGAGATTGGGCTTTTCGGCCTTGCGGGCGTCGCCGGCGCGCTCGGTGCGCGCTGGACCGGCGGCCTCGTCGATCGCGGCCGCGGCCAGTTGGTCACCGGCTTCAGCCTGCTGCTGATGATGGCAGCCTGGCTGCCGATCGCCTTCATGGGCATGTCGCTGTGGCTGCTCGTTGCCGGCATCGTCATGCTCGATCTGGCGATCCAGGCCGTCCACGTCACCAACCAGAGCCTGATCTTCGCCCGGCGCCCGGATGCGCGCAGCCGACTGGTTGGCGGCTATATGATCTTCTACTCGGTCGGCAGTGCCCTGGGCTCCATCGCCTCGACCATGGCTTACGGTGCAATGGGCTGGAATGGCGTCTGTGTGCTTGGCGCCGGCATCGGCCTGTTGGCGCTGCTGTTCTGGGCGTTGACGCTGCGCGTCGGCAGATAGGCCTATGGCGACGGCGCGGTGTCGAGAAGCGGCTGCCAGGCCCGGAACCAGTTGCTCGCCTCGGCCTGCCATGGCCAGATGCCGTCCACAGTGGGATAGATCAGCTGGAGAACACGGAAATCCAGGCCGTCGTAGAACCAGAGGTCCCAGCCGAAATGCTCGCGGTAGTGTTCGATGTGAACGGTGCCGAATTGACAGTCGAAACCTTCGATAAAACCGGACGATCGCTGCCCTGGTTGGAAAACCTCGCCGGAGCGGACGCGGCTGCAATACTCGTTGATGATGAACTGGGAGATTTCCGGCTTCAGGCCGATGACGATGAGTTCCGGCGCCTTGAAGTTGTGCTCTATTCCAACCGAATAGGTGAAAGGCGGATCGTCGCCTTCCTCCAGCACATGCAAGATGTGGCAGCCATAGGCCTCGATATCGGCCAGCGCCTTGGCTTCATCCGGGTCAGTGGCTTCTCTACTCGGCATCGAGCTGGTTCTGGGGCGCGGCTTTCTGGAAGGCCGGCAGCGCCATGCAGGCGGCGTTGATGCGCGCGATCGTCGGGTAGGGCGTCAGATCGACGCCAAACCGGGCGTTGCTGGCAATCTGCGCGGCGAGGCAGATGTCGGCCAGGCCCGGCGCATCGCCATGGCAGAATGTACCCGTCTCCGCCGACGACGCCATGATCTTTTCAAGCGGCCGGAAACCCTCGTTCACCCAGTGGCGGAACCAGTTGGTGATGTCTTCGTCGCCGGCGCCGAACAGAGTGCGCAGCGAGGTCAGCACGCGCAGATTGTTCACCGGGTGGATGTCGCAGGCGATCATCTGCGCCAGCATTCTCACGCGTGCCCGGCCGGCCGGGTCCTTCGGCAGCAGCGGTGGTTCCGGTTTGGTCTCGTCGAGGAACTCGATGATCGCCAGCGATTGGGTCAGCAGCGTGCCGTCGCCGAGGATCAGCGCCGGCACCAGCCCTTGAGGATTGACCGCGAGATAGGCTGGTTCCAGATGCTCGCCATGGCGCAGATGATGCGGGACATAGTCGTAGCTCAGCCCCTTCATCTCCAGCGCGATCCGCACCCGATAGGAGGTGGAGGAGCGATAGTAGTTGTGCAGGATGAGTTCGCTCATGGCCTCACTTCGGTTGGCCGATGGTCACTTCGATGGTCCCGATGCCGTCGACGCCGCCGGTCATCGTGTCGCCGACGCCAACCGCGCCGACGCCTGCCGGCGTACCGGTGAAGATCAGGTCGCCGGGCTCGAGTTCCATCGCCTCGCTGCAGATCGACACGATATCCGATATCGGCCAGATCAGTTCGGCGAGGTCGGCGTCCTGCCTGACCTTGCCGTTGACGGCGAGCCAGATGCGGCCTTTCCGTGGATGGCCGGATTCCTGCGCTTGCACCAGCGGGCCGCAAGGGGCGGAGCGGTCGAAGGCCTTCGACCAGTCCCAGGGCCGGGCGGCCTTCTTGGCCTCGTCCTGCAGATCGCGGCGGGTGAGGTCGATGCCGACACCAT
>NZ_RZQI01000912.1:0-2337 GCF_003998335.1 Mesorhizobium sp. M7A.F.Ca.CA.002.05.1.1
CGCCAGGCAGGCCGCTATCCGCATTCCAGCCCGCCAGAGCGGCAATTGTGCGCGGCAGGTTGTTCGAGAAATCCGAGTTGTCGACGGCCAGAGCGGGGAAGCGCGCTACCGGCCACAGAAACAGAATGACGACGAACAGAATAAGCGGGGTCGTCAACAGGGCGAGCATGCCGCCCCGTTGGCGCCGCTTCATAGCCGGCTTTGTCCCGACCAACATGCCTGGGTTACTTCGCGAGCCAGGCCTTGAAGCGTTCTTCCAGTGCTTCCTTGTGCTCGGTCCAGAAGTCGTTGTCATAGGAGGCGCCGTACTGAAGGTGCTCCGGCGACGTCGGCAGGTAGGCCTTCCAATCCGCGGGAATGAGGTCGGCGGCTTCCTTGCGGCCGGTGCCATAGGCATAGAGTTTCGAGAAGCCGGCCTGGTTTTCAGGGATGGAGAACCACTTGAGGAGATCCAGCCCGGCCTGCTGGTGCGGCGCGCCCTTCACCACCGCCCAGTAGTCGGTGCCATAGAAGAAGCCAGCGTCCCATGCGATCGCATAGGGCTTCTTCTCGTTGATGGCTTCGTTGGTGATGCGCGCATTGAACGCGTCGCTGAGAGCCACTTCACCACTGTCGAGGTTCTGGATGCCCTGCGTCGTTGTGGACCACCAGACGACGTGCGCCTTGATCTTGTCGAGCATGGCGAAAGCCCGGTCGACGCCTTCCGGCGTGCCCAGCACCTTGTACATGTCCTCGCGCTTAACGCCGTCGGCCATCAGCGCATTTTCCAGCGTGAACTGTGCCTGCTGGTAAAGCCCGCGCTTTCCCGGAAATTTCTCGACGTTCCAGAAATCCGCCCAGCTCTTCGGCGCGGCGTCACCTTTGTAGACCTTCGTGTTGTAGGCAAGGACCGTAGCCCAGGTGTCGGATGCGACGCCGCATTCGTGCAGGGTGCCTGGGAGATAATTCGCCGCGTCGCCGGTGATCTCGGGCGTCAGCGGGACGAACAGGCCTTCGGCGCAGCCGACTTCCATGGCGGGCGCTTCGACCGAGACGACGTCGTAGGTAATGTTGCCCGCCTGCACCTGGGCACGCACCTTGGCGACCTCGCCGCCCCATTCTTCCATGACGATCGGAACGCCCGTCTTTTCGGTGTACTTGTCCCAGACCCCATCCTTGTAGGCCTTGTCCCATGTACCCCCCCAGCCGACCACCGTGACGGGGTCGGCCGCGGACGCGGCCAAAGTCGAGGTCGCGAGGCAGATCGCGGCGGCAGATACGGCTTGCAGATAAGTCCTCATTGCAGTTCCCCTTTCTTATCGTTGCAGATTTGATCAAATTTCAAACGCAAAATCGATTGATTAGCAACAGGAATTTGCGATATGGTGCAAAAAAGTTGAAAAGACGAGGAGATTTGATCGAATGCTGCAAGGCACTAGAGACCTGCGCGCCAATGTCAGTCTCGCTGCTGTTCTGGACGAGGCGCGACAGCGTTTCGCTGACGCCAACCCGAACAGCCGGGCGCGTCAGAACGAGGCCGCGGCATCGTTGCCGGGCGGCAATACGAGGGCTGTTCTATGGTATCGGCCATTCCCCGTATCGTTTGTTTCCGGTGAAGGCTGCAGGGTGACCGATTTGGACGGCCATACCTATGTCGACCTGGTCTCGGAATACAGTGCCGGTTTCTACGGCCACTCCGACAAGGCGATTTCGGCGGCCCTTGTGGACGTCATACAGGGTGGCATCATGCTGGGCGCACCCAACCGCTATGAGGCGCGCCTGGCTGCCGCGGTGGTCGACCGTTTTCCGGCCATAGAGCGCGTGCGCTTCTGCAACTCGGGCACCGAGGCGAACATCATGGCGATTTCGGCGGCTCGCGCCATCACGCAGCGCTCGAAGATCCTCGCCTTCCGCGAGGGCTATCATGGCGGCGTACTCACTTTTGCGCATGGCGGCTCACCGCTCAATTTGCCTTTCCCCTTTGTCTTCGCCGACTACAACGATAGTGCAGGCGCCGTGGCGCTCATCAAGGAACAGGGCGACGAGCTTGCCGCAGTGATCGTCGAGCCGATGATGGGCGGCGGCGGCTGCATCCCGGCGACGCGTGAGTTCCTGGAAGCGCTGCGCGCGGCGACGAAGGAGACCGGCGCGCTGCTGATCTTCGACGAGGTGATGACCTCGCGCCTCGACTACCGCGCGCTCCATGGCGCACATGAAATCTTTCCCGATTTCGTGACGCTCGGCAAGTATATCGGCGGCGGCGCCAGTTTTGGCGCATTCGGTGGACGCGCCGACCTCGTCGATCGCTTCGATCCGGCTTTGCCCGGTGCGTTCTCGCATGGCGGGACGTTCAACAAC
>NZ_RZQI01000913.1:0-2334 GCF_003998335.1 Mesorhizobium sp. M7A.F.Ca.CA.002.05.1.1
GCACGAGACGGCGCGACCAGTCGGCCTTGCGCATGCGGCGCAGACGGCGGCTGCCGGTGATCTCGTCGACGCCGCGCGCGCCGGCGGGCTTTGCGGGGGTGAATTTGTTCATCGCTAAATACTCTCGTTCGGGCAGGCTTTTACCACGAGCTCCCGCTGCTGACCAATGCGGCACGATTGTGCCAGCGATCCGGTCGAAGTCTATTCGGGTTGCCCATTGCCTGACAGAATCTGTGCTGCGCCCCTGATGGCGACACGGAAAGCCTCGTCGAAGCCGACACCGCGCACCTGCCAGATGTAGGTCTTGCCGGCCGCGGCCAGCCGCCAGTCGGCGATCCAGCCCAGTTCCTTGTCGCTCCAGACGAGACTGCCGGAAAGCGCCTGGTCGGCGCCGGTCTTCTTCGCCAGTGTGTCGAGCTTCGTCATCTCGGCATTGCGAAGCGCCTGATCGTCCAATCCGGCCCGCGACAGCTGCGCCGCCGTGGGAAAAGCCACCTGCATGGCCAGCGGTACGGCGGCATTGCCGAACGATTCGCGCATCGGCATGCCACGGTCGTCGTCGGCATCGAGCGCATAATGCATTGTTCCGCGCTCGGTCGTCAAAAACACCGCCAGCCGCGGCCGCTCGGCCAGCCACGGCCTGCTGCCGAGCGAAGCCAGCACCGGGTCGATTTCAGCCGGCTTGTACTGGCAGGAAAGGTTGTGGGGCCGATCGTACGTGCCCTGATCGTCATGGTTGGGAATGCCTTCCATGCGGTCGCGGTAGCGAAAGCCTGCGACGAAGCTGCCGGCCTTGTCGCGCAATGCCGTCATTTCAGGTTTCGCCGGCAGGCGCTGATCGCCGGAAACCCGCACCAGAACCGCGTCGAGGCAGCGCTTGAAGCCGGACTGGCGGTTCTTCTCGTATTTGCCGTTGACGATGGTCTGCGAATTGTAGAGGTCTTCCAAAGTCGCCGCCATGACCCGGTGAACAGTCAAGCAGATGCTCAGCCCGATTGCCACCGGCGCAAGGCGCGAAAATCGAGTCATAAACAACCGTCCCGTTCGAAGACCCGCCAGAGCTGCGCTGCAATGAACTCTATCCAGTTTTTCAGTATTGCAGCTCGATTTTTAGCACTCGCTCCTGGTCCGGGCCAGAGCTTGCACCGGTGTGCTCGCCATTGACGCACCCATGCGCCACGCTTTAGCACTTCAATCCCGGCGGCCGGGGGAGGGATTCTTCACGATGGATTTTGGCGGAGGCGACGAGATCCGCTTCGAACATCTGGGCCGGGCCGGCGTCGTCACCTTGACGCGGCCGCAGGCGCTCAATGCCTTGACGCACGGCATGATCAGGGCGCTCGACGCTGCTCTTTCCGCCTGGGAAGCCGACCAGGGCATGGACGTCATCGTCGTCAAGGCAGAGGGCAGGGCCTTTTCGGCCGGCGGCGATATCCTGCATGTCTATGAGACAGGCCGGGCGGGAAAACCGCCGGTCGAGTTCTTCGCCGATGAATATCGCCTCAATGCCCGCATCAACAGTTTTAGGAAACCTTATGTCGCCCTGATCGACGGTATCGTCATGGGTGGCGGCGTCGGTATCTCCTTCCATGGCTCGCACCGGGTGATGACCGAGAATGCCCAATTTGCCATGCCGGAGGTCGGCATCGGCTTTTTTCCGGATGTTGGCGCCAGCCACCTGCTGCCTGATCTCGGCGGCTCCTTCGGCATGTATCTGGCGCTGACCGGCAATCGCATCCGCTATGGCGATGCGCTGTGGTCGGGGCTGGCCACCCACACCATCAAGGCCGAGGACCAGGCTGGCTTTCTCGACCGCCTGGCGCTGACCGGCGATCCGGAATCGGTGCTGCGCGGCTTCTTCGTGCAGGCAAGGCGCGAAACCGACAGGCCGACGCTGGAGGCGATTGTCCGCCATTTTTCGCAACCGTCCCTGAACCGCGTCATCGACAGCCTCGAGCGTGCGGCCGCCGCCGACGAGTTCGCGGCAAAGACACTGGCGACGATCCGCACCCGCTCGCCGACCAGCCTGCGCGTCGCCTGGCGGCAGATCAGCGCCGGACTGACGCTGTCCATGGAAGCCTGCATGAAGATGGAGTTCCGCATCCTCAACCGGATGCTCGCCGGCCATGATTTCTACGAAGGCATCCGCGCCGCCATCATCGACAAGGGCTCGAAGCCGCAATGGCGGCCGGCAAGCCTCGCTGCGGTCAGCGAAGCGGATGTCGATGCCTATTTCGCGCCGCTCGGCGAACGGGAACTCTTGATATGAGCGAGGTGACCTCGAGGCGCGTCGTGCTGCAGCCCTCCGGGGTGGAGGTGATCTTCGCCTGGTTC
>NZ_RZQI01000914.1:0-2259 GCF_003998335.1 Mesorhizobium sp. M7A.F.Ca.CA.002.05.1.1
ACGAGGCAGGCGTTGGCTTCATGTTCGCGCCTGCGCACCATCCGGCGATGAAGCATGTCGGCCCGACTCGCGTCGAGCTCGGCACCCGCACCATCTTCAACCTGCTCGGGCCGCTCTCCAATCCGGCCGGCGTCAAGCGGCAGCTGGTCGGTGTGTTCCTGCCGGAATGGATCCTGCCGGTTGCCGAGACGCTGAAGGCGCTGGGTGCCGAGCATGTCTGGGTTGCCCATGGCGACGGCTATGACGAGATCACCACCACCGGCGAGACGCAGGTTGCCGAACTGATCGGCGGCGAGATCCGCAGCTTCACCCTGACGCCTGAAGCGGTTGGGTTGCCGCGCCACAGCAAGGACGAATTGCGTGGCGGCGATGCGGACTACAACGCCAAGGCCTTGCGCGATATGCTGGGCGGCGCCGCCGGCGCCTATCGCGACACCGTGCTGATGAACGCCGGTGCAGGACTGGTTGTGGCCGGCAAGGCGACGACGCTTGGCGACGGCATCGCGGCGGCGGCGCAAGCCATCGATAGCGGCCGTGCCCTGCGAGTGCTCGACAGGCTGGTCGAGATTTCGAACGGATAACGGATAGAGCGTGTCTGACATTCTTCGCAATATCGAGGCCTACAAGCGCGACGAAATCGCGGCAGCAAAGGCACGCGTGCCGTTGGCCGAAATCAAGGCCCGGGCAAAAGACGCCGACGCACCGCGCGGCTTTCTTGCCGCACTGGAAGCGAAGCGCAAATCCGGCGCCTTCGCGCTAATCGCCGAGATCAAGAAGGCGAGCCCTTCCAAGGGTCTGATCCGTGCCGATTTCGATCCACCGGCGCTGGCGCAGGCCTATGCCAAGGGTGGTGCTGCCTGTCTTTCGGTGCTGACCGATGCACCGTCCTTCCAGGGTGCGCCCGAATTTCTCACCCGGGCGCGAGCCGCCGTCGCGCTGCCGGCGCTGCGCAAGGATTTCCTGTTCGATCCGTATCAGGTCTACGAAGCCCGCGCCTGGGGCGCGGATGCCATCCTGATCATCATGGCCAGTGTCGACGACGTCCTGGCCAGCGAGCTCGAGGCGACGGCCTTCGAACTCGGCATGGATGCACTGGTCGAAGTGCACGACGAGACCGAGACGCAGCGCGCGCTAAAACTGTCGTCGCGGCTGATCGGCATCAACAACCGCAATCTGCGCACATTCGAGACCAGCCTCGACACTTCCATGCGGCTGGCGACGATGGTTCCGGCCGACCGCTTGCTGGTCAGCGAGAGCGGTATTTTCTCGCATGACGACTGCCTCAGGCTGCAAAAGAGCGACATCGGCACTTTTCTTGTCGGCGAGAGCCTGATGCGGCAACAGGACGTCACCGCGGCGACGCGCCTGCTTCTGACAGGCAAGGCTTTGGCCGAGGCCATCTGACGATGGTATCGGGCCTTACCCATCTCGGCGCGCAGGGCGAGGCCAACATGGTCGACGTCGGCGACAAGGACGAAACAACGCGCACGGCGATCGCCGAAGGCTTTGTCGCGATGCAGCCCGAGACGCTGAAGATGATCCTCGCCGGCAACGCCAAGAAGGGCGATGTGCTCGGCACTGCGCGCATCGCCGGTATCATGGCGGCGAAGAAGACGCATGAACTGATCCCGCTCTGCCACCCGCTGCTTTTGACCAAGGTTTCCGTCGACATCGAGCCCGACCATGCTTTGCCGGGCCTGAAGGTCACCGCACTGGCGCGCGTCACCGGCAAGACGGGTGTCGAGATGGAAGCGCTGACGGCTGCCTCGGTCGCCTGCCTGACCATCTACGACATGGCCAAAGCAGTAGACCGCGCCATGGTCATCACCGGCATCCGCCTGGTCGAAAAGACCGGTGGCAAGTCGGGTGACTACAAGGCGAGCGCCTGATGGCGCTGGTTCCTATCGCGGAGGCGCTTGAACGCCTGCTTGATGGCGCGGCGCCTCTAGCCGGCGAAAGCGTTCCCCTGTTCGAGGCTGTGGATCGTGTTCTGGCGGAACCGGTCGTAGCACTTCGCACCCAGCCGCCTTTCAATGCTTCCGCCATGGACGGCTATGCAGCGCGCGCCGCCGACGTCACGTCGGTCCCATCCAGGCTGTCGGTGATCGGCATGGCGCCGGCTGGGCGTGGCTTCGACGGCACGGTCGGCCAGACGCAGGCCGTGCGCATCTTCACCGGCGCGCCGCTGCCCGAAGGCGCCGACACCATCGTCATCCAGGAGAATGTCCGCGACCTCGGCGGCGGCGAAATCGAAGTGAC
>NZ_RZQI01000915.1:0-2328 GCF_003998335.1 Mesorhizobium sp. M7A.F.Ca.CA.002.05.1.1
ATCCGATGGTCCTGCTTGTGATGGAGCGCGATCGTGTGCGCCCCGAACAGGTGCGCATGCTGCTCGAACGGGCTCGCCGGCCTTCGACCGATGAGCCCGAAGTGCCGCCGGCGCATGTGATCGCCAGGACATGCCAGAAACTCTGGCTCTGCCCGTAGTCGCTTTGCGATTTTCGCTGTGTATCTCAAGCCGGCTCCAAGGTGGGCCGGTTTCGAACGGCGTGCACTTCGGCACGCCAGCTTACAAATCCGTAAATTGATTATCCGGCCCATGACGATAAGGCTTGCCCGGGATTGACCGATGGTCGGTCCACGCAACTCCGATCTCTCATGCACGGAATTCGATTTTGGCCGATATCTGCACACAAGGCCTGGATACGGGCTTCGTCGGCCTGGGGTTCGCCAAGGTGGCGTTCCTCGGCGTGGTGCAAGGCATCACCGAACTGTTGCCGATTTCCTCGACCGCCCATATGCGCATCGTGCCGGCCGTGCTCGGCTGGCAGGATCCTGGCTCCGCCTTCTCCGCCGCCATGCAACTCGCGGCTCTTGCCGCGGTGGTCAGCTATTTCTGGAGTGATGTCAGGAATATCCTGTTTGGTTCTTTCAACGCTCTGGCGCGACGCGATTTCGCCGACCGGCATTTCAAGCTGGCGCTCTGGATCGTGCTGGCGACGATCCCGATCGTCATCGCCGGCGTGGCGCTGTCTGGCGTGCTCAACGCCTGCAATTCGCCGCTACGCAGCCTGACGGTGATCGGCTGGGCCTGCATCGCAATGGCGATCCTGCTGGCGCTGGCCGAGATCTTTGCTCGTCACCGGCGCAGCATGGGGGGTGCGTCGCTGACCGATGCGCTGCTCGTCGGTGTTGCCCAGATCGGCGCACTTGTCCCCGGCGTGTCGCGCTCGGGCTCGACCCTGACGGCGGCATTGGGGCTCGGCTTCAAGCGGGCCGAGGCGGCGCGCTTCTCATTCCTGCTCGGGCTGCCTGCCATCGCGCTCGCCGGCCTCAAGGAACTCTGGGAACTGCACAAGGTCCATCTCGACGCCCATGGCTGGTCGGTGCTTGCTGTCGGGCTGGTCGTTGCGTCGATCTCCGCCTTCTTCGCCATATGGGGGCTGATGCACGTGCTGGAGCGTTTCTCGGCCTGGCCGTTCGTCATCTATCGCGGCCTGCTCGGCATCGTCTTGTTGTTGAGCGTCGCCATGGGATGGCTTGCCTAAGTCCAGAGCCTTTCACAGTCTCGCTTGAAACAGGTTATATCCGTACCGGACCTCGAACTTCGATTCCGGTAAGCGCATGGATTTCCTGACCCTCCTGCAATCATTGCCGTTGCTGCTGGCATTGGCCAAGGGCGCACTGCCGTCGGTGGCGGCATTTGGCATGGGATTTGGCCAGTGGACCGCTTCACTGCCGCCATGCCGGGACTTCACCTTCGAGGCGACCAGCTATCTCGTTTGCGAGGTCGATCCAAAACGATATCAGCTCGAGCTGTTCTGGAAGGATGCGGCGGGCAAGCCGTTTCAGTCGCTGCACAATCTGCATGCCACGCAACAGGCGGCAGGGCGCACCATGCTGTTCGGCATCAATGCCGGTATGTATCACCCGAACCTCGCGCCGGTCGGCCTCTATGTCGAGCGTGGCCAGGAGATGGCCTCGGTGAAAACGGGATCGGGAAGCGGCAATTTTTCCCTGCAGCCGAACGGCATTTTCTACATGCGCGACGGCAAGGCCGCGGTCCGCGCCACCAGGGATTTCGTGAAAAGGCGCCCGACCGTCGACTATGCGACGCAATCGGGGCCGATGCTGGTGATCGACGGCAAGCTGCATCCAAAATTCCAGGCTGACGGCACTTCGCGGAAAACCCGAGACGGTGTCGGGGTGCGAAAGGACGGCGTCGCGGTTTTTGCGATTTCGAACGGCATGGTGACCTTCCATGCCTTCGCCCGTCTGTTCCGCGATGCGCTCGGCTGCGACAACGCGCTCTTCCTCGACGGCACGATATCAAGCTTGTTTGCGCCTGCCATCGGCCGCAAAGACGACTATTGGAATCTCGGGCCGATGATCGGCGTTTTCAAAAAATCCTAGCCGGTTTCCATCGCGCTTGCCGCACGCGGTATGGGCGAAAAAAACTTGATTCAAACTTTATTGGTAATTTCTCATTCATAACTGATCTGGTTTGTCCGTCGGCTGTCGTTTTGCCCTCGGTCTGTTGTGTTTTGAGTACAGGTCCAGATGCGGATTCCGGGCGTCGTCAGTTTTTTGATCGCATCGCTATGCCTTGCCGGCTGCTCGTCGACGGCCGGCGTCGACGCGCTGGATTTGCAGAAAC
>NZ_RZQI01000916.1:0-2325 GCF_003998335.1 Mesorhizobium sp. M7A.F.Ca.CA.002.05.1.1
GTCCTCGCCGGCAGCGAAATGTCGCCTCGAAATCGGCGCATGCCACCGCCAATGCCCCGTTGGCCCAAATTTGAAACACCAGGTGGGTGATCGATCTCGATTGTTTTAGAGTTTATTGGGCTTACCCAATCGGCACAAAGCTGAAGCCGGGGCGCTTGACTTAACCGCACCCGATCGGCGTGCGCTAAGCATCATCAGGATCCATCAAGGCATGACCCCCTCGCCTCCCTTTCTCGGCTTTCCAGACCGTCTCGCAGATGGTCACATGCCCCGCGCGGTGATCTTCGGGGCCGGTCACGGCAGCACTTATCCCGGCAAGGACAGCCGCGGCCATGCCTTGGCGGCGGATGCGATCCGCGTTGCGAGCCAGGACGATGCCGCGTTCGTCGAGCACTGGGATTTCGATCTCGGCGGCCCGCTGTTCGACGGCAAGCCGGCCTCTTGCATCGACGCCGGCGATATCTTGACCACCATGCATGACAATGCCGGCAACAGGGTCAGGATCGAGGCAAAAACGCGCGAAATCCTGGCATTGCCGGCCGTGCCGATCCTGATCGGCGGCGACTGTTCCATGACCATTCCCTTCCTCGCCGGCTTTGCGGAGCACGGGCCGGTCTGGGTCCTGCAGATCGACGCCCATATCGACTGGCGCGACGAGGTGTATGGCGAACGCCACGGCTATTCGAGCCCGATGCGCAGGGCGAGCGAGATGCCGCATGTCGCAGGCATGGTGCAAGTCGGCCTGCGCAGCGTCGGCAGCGCACGCATCACCGAGATCGAAGCGGCACGGCGCTATGGCAGCCACTTCGTGACCGCCCGCGAGGTTCACGCTCAGGGCGTCGAAGCCGCGCTCCGGCATATTCCGGAAGGCGCGCGGGTTGTCGTCACCCTCGACTGCGACAGCCTCGATCCAAGCGTCATGCCGGGCGTGGCGGCGCGTACACCCGGCGGTCTCACCTACACGCAGGTGATCGACCTGATCGCCGGCCTCGGCAGACGGGCCCGGATCGCAGGGTTCGACCTTGTCGAGTTCTATCCTCCGGCCGATATCGACGGCCTGTCAGCGCTGACCGCCGCGCGCCTTCTCGTCAATGTGGTCGGCACCGTCGTCCGGCAGGTTTGATATCAAAACCCTGCTTTTCGCCGCAGACCGGCCCAAAGGCGCGTGAGCGAGCTTGCGGTTGAAATGCCCTTTTCCACACCTGGGTACTCGATCCTGCCTTGTCCGGCCGGCTCGTCGCTCCAGACCAAGTTGAAAGCAATGCCCTTGAGCCCAAGCTCCCCGATCCGGCGTACGATCGTCTCCTGCAGATAGATATCGGATATTCGCACCCCATCGGCACGCTCGGGCAGCTTGAATGTCTCGGTACCGCCGATTGCGTCCGCTCGAAGGACGAGGCTTTCGATCACCATTATGCCGCCGTCGTCAAAGCGAACGATCTTTGAACGTTCCTCGTCCAGCGCATCGATCACGGTGGTGACATTGAAGAGCGATATGGCCTCGTCGGCACGAAGCGGCAGGAATTCACCGTACGGTTCGAGGGTTGGCCGAAGCAACTTCAACGCCCTCGCCCGCAGGATGAGCACATGCTCGCCAAGCCATGGAAAATCTGAATATTGCCGGAGCGTACCGTCGTCGTGTTCGCACAGGATCTCCATCCCGGGCGGATGCCATTGTGTCTGCTTCCGGCCGCAGAGCATCGAAAACAGCTGGTAGTCGTCCGCCTGTCGGGGAAGGACCCATTCCTGTCCTTCGACCACGCTCAGGACATAGATATTCATCCGATCCCCCGCACATCATTGCCTTGGTAGGCTCGGCCTGCTGCGCGGCTCTTCGCGCGCGTTCTCACCGCTGGTCCGCGACAGCCGTTTGCGGCACCGGCGGCAATTCGGGTGCATCCATCCCCTTGAAAGGGTCACGCCAGGCGCCGATGTCTTCAAGCCGACGGTACCAGCGGCTGACAGAGGAATAATCGTCGAGCGGCAATCTGGCGGCTTCGTTGAACGGCAGGAAGGTCGCCATTCGAAAATCGGCATAGGAAACCGAATTCCCGACCAGCCACTGCCGCTCGGCAAGCACGGCGTCGAGTATTGCCGCGGCCGTATGGAATTGGTTTAGGCCCTCCTCCACCCGCTTCTGATCGATCGGGCCGATGCCGTACCGCTGTTTGGTCCCACGTTCGAAATGCACCATGTCGCAAGCGAATGCGAAGTGCTCCTTGCCCCAGCTCAGCCAGCGGATCATCTCGGGTTCGTCCTCGCCGGTGCGCCAGAAATCCGAATGCGCATCGCGCGAGAGCCGGCAGGCTATGGCGTCTGCCTCCC
>NZ_RZQI01000917.1:0-2322 GCF_003998335.1 Mesorhizobium sp. M7A.F.Ca.CA.002.05.1.1
ATCAGGCTGAGGCCGGCATCGATCGAGGCTTCGATCGCCCTGACCGACTCCTTCTCGTCGGTGCCGCCCCACATCCACCCGCCAATCGCCCAGGTGCCCAGGCCTACGGCCGACGCCGATATGCCGGACTTGCCGATCTGCCGCTGGATCTGTCGAGAATTCATGCTACCTCCTGTTCGGCCAGCTCGAGGATCTGGAGCCCCGTGGCCTCGTCCGTGACGATGGTGTCGAGATGGTTGCCGCGCAGGGCGGCGAGGATCGGCGCGACCTTGCTGGGGCCGCTTGCAATGCCGATCGAGCGCGGGATGGTCGCGAACTCGTCAAGCGTCAACGAGACCAGCGAACGGTTGAGCGAGTAGTTGCAAAGCTTGCCCTGGCGGTCGATGAGATGAGCGAGCAGCTCGCCTGTCGCCCCGGACTTCTCGATCGCCTGGCGATCGGCATTCGAGGACGGATGCAGGTCGTAGTAGCTGGAATCGTCGGTCAGGATGGAGCCGACACCCACCACCGCGACATCCGCCTCGCGCGCCTTGCGAAACACGTCGGCGACGGAGCTGATGCCCATCAGCATTTCGCGCTGCTGCGCGGTGTCGGCAAACAGCGGCGCATGGATCTGGTAGGCGCGGCCGCCGAGCTTGTCGGCCATCAGCGAGGCGACGTGGTTGACGTCGGTGTAGTGCTTGCCCTGCACCAGGCCGGTTGCGGGAATGATCTCGACGTCGTATCGGCGCCCCGGCTTGAGACCGGCGACCAGCGCGCTGACGCCCTTGCCGCCGGTGATCGAGATCGTGTCGCCGTCCTTGATGGTGTCGAGCAGCAGCCCAGCCGCCGCCTCGCCGACCCGCTGCAGGGCCGTGTGCGGATTCTCGGAGACCGACGGCACCACCATCGCCCGCTCGATGCCGCCCAGCGCAACCAGCCGTGCTTCCAGGTCGACCAGATGGTCGATCGGCGACTTGATCTTGATCTCGACGAGGCCGAGCTGGTGGCCGCGCTTGATCAGCCGGTTGACCGTCGCGTGCGAGATGCCGAGTTCCCCGGCGATCTCGGCCTGGGTCTTGCCTTCGACGTAATGCAGGACAAGCGCCTGGTGCATTTGACGAACAGCGGCGATGTCGTCGCGGGTGTTGGGAGGGGCCATGGTCTTGCTGCGGTGCCTTTAGAGTTCAGGACTTCTTGCGGTGCAGGAAGTGATCGATCGATACGGCTGCGAGCAGGATGCATCCCTTGATCATGTCCTGCCAATAGACCGAGACATCGAGCAGGATAAGCGAGCTCGTCACCACCGACAGCAACGCCATGCCGAGGATCGCTCCGAAGATGGTGCCCGAGCCACCATTGAGCGAGGCGCCGCCGATGACGGCCGCGGCGATGATGTTGAGTTCCATGCCGGCGCCGAAGGTCGGTGTCGCCGCGCCGAAGCGCGCCATGTAGATGACACCGGCCAGTCCGGCCAGCGTCGAGCACAGCACCGTGACCCAGAACTTCACCTGATTGGTCCGGATGCCGGAGAACTGCGCGGCCTTCTCGTTGGAGCCGGTGTAGAAAACCTTGCGGAAGGCCGTGGCGCGACGCAGCAGGAAGTCGAAGATGGCCACCACGACGATGAAGATCAGGATGACATAGGGGATGTTGTTGAAACTGCCCTGGCCTATGGCCTTGAAGGCCGGCGGCAGGGTGAACAGCGACAGCGGCGTGCCCTTGGTGACCACCAGGCACATGCCGCGCACGATGACCATGGCCGCCAGCGACGTGATGAAATGATTGAGGCCGATCACGGTCACGAAGAAGCCCATCGCCGCGCCGATCAGCGCGCTGACGCCGATGCCGATCAGGCTTGCCGTCCAGGGATCGAGGCCGGCAAGGAACAGCGCACCCGAGACCACCATCGAGAAACACACGACCGAGCCGACGGAAAGGTCGATGCCGCCGACGATGAGCAGGATCGTCATTCCGACGACGACGATGCCTTCGATGGAAAAGCTCATCAGCATGGCGCGGAAATTGCCCCATGTCAGGAAGTGCGGCGAGGCGAAGCTCATGGCGATGCACAGCGCCAGGATGATGACGATCAGCCCGGCCTCGCGCATCGAGGCGAGCTGAGCGAAATTGATGCGCCGCCCGGCGGCCTTGATCTCGGCGTGCACGAGCGCTTCTCCTGATTCCCTAGGCGACATTCTGGGCCTGCCTTTGATTTGAACTGTCTTGAACGCCCGAGGCGAGCATGATGATGGCTTCCTCGCCGAGCTCGCTGGCGGCGAGTTCGCCGGCGATCCTGCCTTCGCGCACCACGACAACGCGGTCGCACAGACCGATCAGCTC
>NZ_RZQI01000918.1:0-2317 GCF_003998335.1 Mesorhizobium sp. M7A.F.Ca.CA.002.05.1.1
GGTCCCAAGACTGCGACCGGCAACAAGGCCATTTCCCCCGGCGCGGTGACTGCCAGCAATCCGGTGGTCGTGAAGCCGGTGAGCAAGCGGATGGCCGCCGGCAACGGCGCGAAGGCCGATGCGCTCAAGCTGCATGCCGACAGGACCGCGGGCGACGGACGCATCGTTGTCAAATCGTCGCTCAACCGGGGGTCGCCCAAGCCGGTTTCGGGGCAGCGTCTTGCACGCGGAGCTGGGCAACAAAAGCCGCATCAGCAAGCGTTGGCAATGCGCATGCCCCAGCACCATGCCCCGGCAAGGGTGGCACCCCACCATCCGCCAGCGAAGATGCAGGCCAGGAAGGCGTTCAAATGCGATCCACGCGTTTCCCGCTGCAAGGCGCCGGGCTGACAAGCTCGATCGCGCCGGCACGCTGTGCGCGCCGGCGCGATTTTTCCCGTTGACAGGCTGCCTTGCCCGCCCTTAGTGTCCGCCACCATGAAAACGGCACTCATTCTCGTAGGAAAGCGCGTGGGCAAGGCGGTGTAACCGCCGGGCGAAAACCCCCCATGCGCAAGACACAGGCTCCCTCGGGGGCCTTTTTTATTGCCTTAAACACGACTAAACGACCAGCAAACGCCAAATGGCGACAGTACGGGACCAGACCGATGAGCAACGGACAGAACGAGCGGCGCGAGATGACAGGTGCCGAAATGGTGGTGCAGGCGCTGAAGGACAATGGCGTCAAGCATGTCTTCGGCTATCCCGGCGGCGCTGTCCTTCCGATCTATGACGAGATCTTCCAGCAGGACGATGTCGAGCACATACTGGTGCGCCACGAGCAGGGCGCCGGCCATGCGGCCGAAGGCTATGCGCGTTCGACCGGCAAGGCCGGCGTCATGCTGGTGACCTCCGGCCCCGGCGCCACCAATGCGGTGACGCCGCTGCAGGACGCGCTGATGGATTCGATCCCGCTGGTCTGCCTGACGGGGCAGGTGCCGACCTCGCTGATCGGCTCCGACGCTTTTCAGGAATGCGATACGGTCGGCATCACGCGCCCCTGCACCAAGCACAACTGGCTGGTGAAGGACGTCAACGAGCTCGCCGCCACCATCCACGAGGCTTTCCATGTCGCGACCACCGGCCGTCCGGGTCCGGTCGTCGTCGATATTCCGAAGGACGTGCAGTTCGCCAGGGGATTCTACGTCCCGCCGCAGATCGCGCCGCGCACCAGCTACCAGCCCAAGGTCCAGGGCGACCTGGAAAAGGTCAAGGCGGCGGTCGAGCTGATGGCCAGCGCCAAGAAGCCGATCATCTATAGCGGCGGCGGCGTCATCAATTCCGGCCCGGAAGCGAGCCATCTGCTGCGCGAACTGGTCGATCTTACCGGTTTCCCGATTACCTCGACGCTGATGGGCCTCGGTGCCTATCCGGCATCGGGCAAGAACTGGATGGGCATGCTCGGCATGCACGGCACCTATGAAGCCAACATGGCCATGCATGACTGCGACGTGATGATCTGCATCGGCGCGCGTTTCGACGACCGCATCACCGGCCGGCTGACCGCGTTCTCGCCGAATTCGAAGAAGATCCACATCGACATCGATCCATCGTCGATCAACAAGAACGTTCACACCGAGGTGCCGATCATCGGCGATGTCGGCCGGGTGCTGGAGGATATGGTGCGGCTGTGGCGCGCGAGCGCCAAGGCCGACAAGAAGGCGCTCTACCCGTGGTGGGAGCAGATCGCCAAATGGCGTGCGCGCGACTCGCTCGCCTACAAGATGAACAACGACGTGATCATGCCGCAATACGCCATCGAGCGGCTCTACGAACTGACCAAGGGCATGGACACCTACATCACCACCGAGGTCGGCCAGCACCAGATGTGGGCGGCGCAGCACTATCATTTCGAGAAGCCGAACCGCTGGATGACGTCAGGCGGGCTGGGCACGATGGGTTACGGCCTGCCGGCGGCGCTCGGCGTGCAGATCGCGCATCCCGACGCGCTGGTCATCGACATCGCCGGCGACGCCTCCGTGCAGATGACGATGCAGGAGATGAGCGCTGCCGTGCAGCACGACGCGCCGATCAAGATCTTCATCCTGAACAACCAGTATATGGGCATGGTGCGGCAGTGGCAGCAGCTGCTGCACGGCAACCGGCTGTCGCATTCCTACACCGAGGCGATGCCCGACTTCGTCAAGCTCGCCGAGGCCTATGGCGGACACGGCATTCGCTGCGAGAAGCCGGACGAACTGGACGACGCGATCAAGGAGATGATCTCGGTCAGGAAGCCGGTGCTGTTCGACTGCCGCGTGGCGACGCTCGCCAACTG
>NZ_RZQI01000919.1:0-2315 GCF_003998335.1 Mesorhizobium sp. M7A.F.Ca.CA.002.05.1.1
GTCCGAGATGGGCCAGTATGTCGACTGGATCCATTTTGGCGAAGTTCGGCACGACAAAGCCCGCATTCCTGCCGGTCGCACCCCAGGCGATGAATTCGGCTTCGAGAACGGCGACGGAAAGGCCTTTCCCCGCCGCGTGCAGCGCGGTGGAAAGACCGGAAAAGCCACCGCCGACGATGGCCAGGTCGACAGCGAGCCCGCTCTGCAGCGCCGGCCGCTCGCGGCGGTTGCGGCTGACGGCATGCCACAGCGAAGCGCCATGCGTTTCCCGCCGAACCGTGGCATTCATGACGGCGAAATGCTCCTGGCCGTCGCCGCCTTCGCCCGCTTATCTAACCAGGACCGCCGCGGTCTGTCGCCGAATAGGCCGTTCGGCCGGATCAGCAGTATGACGCAGAGCATGACGCCGATGGCGGCGATCTGCAGCGCGGCGGCGCGAGCCTGCTGTTCCGGCGGGAAGAGGATGCTGGTCAGCGTGCCCGATCCGGCCCATATCGCCCACACCAGGATGCTGCCGATGACGGCGCCGAGATTGCTGCCGGAACCGCCGACGATCAGCATCACCCAGACCTGGAAGGTCAGGATCGGCAGATAATTGTCCGGCGCGATGAAGCCGGTGAAATGCGCCTGCAGCGCGCCGGCCAGCGCCATGATGGCGCCGCCGACGGCAAAGGCCTGGACGCGGTAGAAACGCGCGCTCTTGCCAAGCGAGATCGCCGCCCGCTCATCCTCGCGCAACGCCTTCAAGACCCGCCCCCACGGGCTGCGCGACAAATGTTCCAAGGCGAGATAGGCGATCAGCGTCACCACCGAGACCACGCCAAGGTTGGACAGGTTGAACAGCAGCGGCGTCTCGGCAAGGCTGCCGAAGGGGCGCGGAATAAAACCGATGCCGAACGGGCCGCCGGTCAGTTTCTGCGCGTTGAGCGCGACCAGTTGCACGACGACGGCGACGCCGAAGGTGGTGATCGCCAGATAGTCGGATTTCAGCCGCAGCGTTGCCATGCCGGTAAGCGCTGCAGCGATGCCGCCGACGACCATGGCGCCCGCCCAGCCGACAAGGATCGGCAGGCCGAAGCCGCCCAGCCGCGCGGCATCGTCCGGTGTGGTCAGCAGCGCCGATGTGTAGGCGCCGATGGCGACGAAGCCGGCGAGGCCGACATTGAACAGCCCGGTCAGGCCCCACTGCAAATTGAGCCCTAGCGTGACCAGCGAGAAGATCAGCGCTGTGGTCAGGAAGAAGGCGCCGTAGCCGAGCAGGTCCATCAGCGTTCCCTCACACCAAACAGGCCGATCGGCCGCACGAACAGCACCGCCATCAGGATGATGAAGGAAACGGCGGCGCGCCACTCGGCGCCGATCAACTGCACCGCACCAGCCTCGGCGAGCCCGATGATCAGGCCGCCGAGCACCGCACCGGGAATGCTGCCGATGCCGCCGAGAATGGCGGCGGCGAACATCGGCAGCAGCATGTCGAAGCCCATGAACGGGCGGATCTGCACCAGAATGCCGATCATCACGCCGGCGACGCAGGCGAGAGCGCCGCCGATGACCCAGGTGACGCGCACCACGCTGGCGACATCGATGCCGACGATGCGGGCCAGCGCCGCGTTCTGGCTCAAGGCCTGCATCGAGCGGCCGGTCTGCGTGCGCGTTATCAACAGATGCACGCCGAGCACCAGCACCGCGGTCAGCAGCAAAAGCGCGATCTGGTCGGGTGTGATGCGGATGCCGAAGCCGATCGGCATGGCGATCTGGATCGCGCGGCTGAAATAGGTCGGCCGCGAGGTGAAGGTGAATTCGAGCAGGCTTCTCAGCGCCATCGAGGCGCCGAAGCTCGCCATCACCACGATGATCGCCTGGCCTTGCGAGCGAAGCCGCGAAAACAGCACCTTGTCGAGCAGCAGCGCCAAGAGCGCGGTGAAGGCCATGCCGATAACGAGCGCAACAATGAGCGGCCAGCCGAAGGACAGCGGTGCGATCGGCGCCACCTTGCCTACTGTCGCACCGATGGCGCTGACGACGGCCAGCGTCGCATAGGTGCCCCATGCCATGAAGTCGCCATGGGCGAAGTTCGAGAAGCGCAGGATCGAATAGGTAAGCGTCACGCCGATGGCGCCGAGGCCGATCATCGAACCCGTCAGCAATCCGTCGACGACAAATTGCAGGCTCATGCCTCACCTCCTTTCCCTGCCTTAGATGGGCGCTGGCCGAGATAGAGTTCGGCGACCACCGGATCGTTCCACAATTCGGAGGCGATGCCCTCGTGCCGGTCCTTGCCTTCCACCAGGACATAGGCGCGGTCGCCGATGGCG
>NZ_RZQI01000920.1:0-2311 GCF_003998335.1 Mesorhizobium sp. M7A.F.Ca.CA.002.05.1.1
TCGCCGCCGCGCAGGGCGGCCTGCATGAGGATGGCCGCGAGACCTACGGTCATTCGCTGATCGTCGATCCGTGGGGCCGTATCATCGCGGAAGCCGCGCATGACGAGCCTGATGTGATCGTCGCCGAGATCGACCCGGCGCAGTCGCTTGCCGCGCGCAAGAAGATCCCCAACCTCAGGAATGCACGGGATTTCGCCGTCAATGCCGGTTCGGGCGAGGCGCCGCGGCTCAGGGGTGCAGCCTCTTGATCCGCTTTGCCCTGATCTGCGAGCACGAGCACGAATTCGAAGGCTGGTTCCGCAGCAACGACGATTTCGACACCCAGAAGAAGCGCGGCTTTGTCGATTGCCCCACCTGCGGATCGCACAAGGTGCAGAAGGCGCTGATGGCGCCGGCCGTCTCCACGGCGCGCAAACAGGAAACAATAGCGCTGGCGATGGGCGAGGCGCAGAAGCAGGCTTTGGCACAGCTCAAGGCAATGGCCGAGAAGGTGCGCGAGAACGCCGACTATGTCGGCGACAAGTTCGCCGAGGAAGCGCGAAAGATCCATTTCGGCGAGAGCGACCCGCGCGGCATCTATGGCGAGGCGACGCTGGACGAGGCCAAGAGCCTGGCCGAGGACGGCGTCGAGTTCATGCCGATCCCGGTGTTCCCGGACGATCGCAACTGAGTCTTTCGACGCCAGCGGGACAGCGCCCCCCTTTGTCCTGCCGGACATCTCCCCCACGGGGGAGATCGGACGTCACCTAGGCCTTCGCCAATCTCTGACGTGGCAGGCGCAGTGTCGAAGCTGCCAATCTCCCCCCTCGTGGGGGAGGTGTCCGGCAGGACAGAGGGGGGCGCGAAGGATCGCAACAGAAATTAGCTCACGCTCCCGATCAGCTTTTCCAGCAGCCGAGAGAGCGTCTCCCGTTCCGCCGGCGTCAAGCCCGAGAGAATCTCGTGCTCGTTGGCAACATGGGCAGTGACGGCCTCATCGATCAAGGCCAGGCCCTTGTCGGTCAGCCTCACGACAATGCCGCGCCTATCGTTGGGATGCGGCCCGCGCAGGATCAATCCGGACGTTTCGAGCCGGTCGAGCCTGTTGGTCATGGCGCCTGACGTCACCATCGTCGCTTCATAGAGGGCGGTTGGCGTCAGCGCGTAGGGAGAGCCTGAACGGCGCAGCGTGGCCAGCACGTCGAATTCCCCGGACTGCAATCCATAACGGGCAAACAACGGCGCTAGGCGCTCGCGGGCGATCAGCGAGGCGGCCTCGTTCAGCCGCCCGAGCACACCCATCGGCGAGACATCCAGATCGGGCCGCTCCCGCTTCCATTGCTCGATCGCCCGTGCTGCCCTGTCCAACTGTCTCACCATCATATATCTTGACGTTAAGAATCTTTCCATTATCTTATCTTAACATGCAATGCCGGCCAAGGGCCGCGCTACAGGATTCGGTCAATGAAACGTCTTTGGGATTCGGCGCTCGGCCTGCTGGTCGTCACCGGCGGCCTGCTCGGCCTGACGCTGCCATTCGGCAAGCTCGCCACGGCTGCCGGCGTGCCGGCCATGGTCTGGGCCTTCGTCATCTCGCTCGGCGCCGGCGGCGTCTTGCTGTGCGTGCTCCTGGCTCGCGGCCAGCGGGTCCGGCTCACCGCGCACAAATTCCGCTATTTCTTCGTCACCGCCGCGGTGTCCTATGCCGTCCCCAACCTCCTGATGTTCTCGGCCATCCCGCATCTGGGCGCCGGCTACACCGGCATCATGTTCACCCTGTCGCCTGTCATCACACTGGTGTTCTCGATCCTGTTGCGTGTCCGGCGCCCCAACATGCTGGGCATTGTCGGCATCGCCGTCGGCTTCGTCGGCGCCGTCATGGTCGCGGTGACGCGCGGCGAGGCCGGCCAGCCGGCCGATTTGTTCTGGGTGGCGATGGGGTTGCTCGTTCCGGTCAGCCTTGCCGCCGGCAACATCTACCGCACGGTCGACTGGCCGGACGGCACCGGCCCGATCGAGCTTGCCGTCGGCAGCCATCTGGCGTCGGCGGCGATGCTGCTTGCCGGCATTCTCCTCCTGTTCGGCGGCGAGGCTTTCGCGCCACTCGGCGGCGTGCCGCTGGTGGTGGTCGCGCAGGTTGCGTCGGCATCGGCGATGTTCGCCTTCTTCTTCCGGCTGCAGGCGGTTGGCGGTCCGGTCTATCTCAGCCAGATCGGTTATGTGGCGGCGGCCGTCGGCCTGTTTGCCGGAACCATCTTCCTCGGCGAGCACTATCAGCTGCTGACCTGGGCGGGCGCGGTCATCATCACCGCGGGCGTGTTCATCACCACCA